>CAYNUI010000064.1:0-2052 GCA_964400185.1 uncultured Hyphomonas sp. | reverse complement strand
CTAGTTCGAAGCGTCTTCAGACTCGATCAGGTCCGCAAACTCTAACATTTCTGCCCGAACCTGACGCGGTAGGAGCGTCTCCGGGCCGCTCGCCATGCCCGACCAAATCACATCTCCGCTTTGCACGTCCTCTGCGGTGATCGACATAGACGGGTGACCATCCCAGAGAATGAGTTTGCTTCGAACGCGGATTTGAGGATCGCCGTCTGTGACGATCTGAAAGCCATCATGCCCCGAGAGCTCCATAACCACCAGTTCGGTGACAGAGCGCGTCAGCGGATCATAGCTCGCCGCGCCCGTCTCATTGGTCGTCGCTTCAATAGTGACCGGCAGCGGCGCGAGAGGCGTCGCAGGAGTGAGCCGCGAGGCGAAAATGATCACAGCAATGAGGGCAGCCGCAGCAAGCCAGAGCCAGGTCCAATTCACCCCTTTGATTTGCTCTACTGTCGCCCGGGTTGGAGCTTCAGTGCTCATCCCATTCGGCTGGGTCACATCTGCAATCAGTCGGTAACCCCGCTTGGGGAGTGTTTCGAGAATTTGCGGCGCCTTCGGATCATCGCCGAGCGCGCGGCGAATGTCAGAGATCACCACCGCGACACTATTCGAGCTCACGGCGCGCCCGTCCCAAATCTTATCGATAATCTCGGTTTGAGAAATGACTTGGCCGGGAGATTGCGCCAACAGCTCTAATAGCGCGGCGGCGCGATGCTCTAATCGTTGAGCGCCGGCCTCGTTTTCGATCATGCCGGTGTCTGGCGCGAACGACCATTTTCCAATTTTGACAATCGTCGTCATTCGAAAATCCCAATAGTGACGGGCCAGATGTCCGTCTGATGCGCCCGCTGTAGCTTCTTCAGCTTTTCTTTAATTGCCCTGACTGGTCGCCTGGAACAACACGAGGGTCAAGACAGGAGGCCTCGCGCGTGTTCAATCAAACTCTAAAATCTCTCTTCGTTTCCGGTGCCGCCATCGCTCTGATGAGCGGACCGAGTTTTGCTGACAGCCTGATTTTCAATGGCAAGAACTGGTCGGTCGAAACCTTTGACGGCAGCGAGACGAGGCTTGAGACCTATCTCGGACGCGAGGCGCTGTTCCTTAAACGAAATTTCTCGGTCCTCGAGGGTGAGGCATTCGGCGATATGGTGATCGAGTATGAGTATGCCTCGACCCATCCGTCTGGCTTCATCGGGGTCAATTTTAGAGCGGACCCAGAGACCAATAATTTGGAGCAATTCTACACGCGGCCGCATCAATCGGGTCAGCCAGATGCGACGCAATATATGGTGATGACCAATGGCCTCGCGACCTGGCAATTACATGCAGGCCCAAATGAAGCAGTCGCTACAGACCTACCGGCGGAGACCTGGATCAAAGTGAAGATCGTCGCGATCGGCGACCAAGCCGACATCTTCGTTCACGACATGGAGGAGCCGCTCATCCATGTCGCCGATCTGCGCAGCACCAGTCAGTCTGGGGCGTTTTCGCTCTACGCCTCTGATCGTCCCTGGCGCTCTGACACGGGCGCTTACTTCTCGAACGTCAACGTCCGCGCGGCGACGCCCGAGGATCAAATCATCGGCACACCGGCGGAAACCGAACCTGCCCCAGCTGGGCTGATCGAGCAGTTTGAGGTCTCGCGTCCCTTCGAAGAGGCCAAGATTAGCGACGCGTACGCGCTGCCAAGCCTCGATGTGATGACAGAGCCCTGGACGAATCTCAGCGTGGAGAATGATGGCGTCGCGAATATCGGGCGCACAACCGCGCTGAAAGACGGAAAGAACACTGCTTTGGTTCGTTTTACGGTCGACGCGGAAACGGCCAGCACGCGCATGCTACAATTCGGCTATTCGGATCGGGTGCGGCTCTATGTGGACGGCAAGCTGGTCTATGCCGGGAATGCCAGATGGCGCGCCCGCGATCATCGTTTCCTCGGCACCGTCGCACTGGTCGACCAAATCGCGCTGCATTTGGAACCCGGCGAGACCGAGATCGTGGCCGCCGTCTCTGAATCCTTCGGCGGATGGGGATTCAAAGCGGCTTTGTCTGAGGAGT
>CAYNUI010000063.1:6459-11794 GCA_964400185.1 uncultured Hyphomonas sp. | reverse complement strand
ATGATGTTTAGCAGTGCGCGGGGTGGCAAAGACCCAGCTTGGCGCTATTCGCTCAGCGTGGGCCCGCCCTATGCAATGGGCGAGGCGCACTAGGAGCGGAATATGGCCAATCCACTGATCTTGCGCACAGAAAGGCTGCTCCTGCGGCCTCCTTTGCCGCACGATGCGCCGCAAATCGCCGAGCGCATTGGGGTCAAGGAGGTCGCCTGGAATCTTGGCCGCGCGCCCTACCCTTACCAATTGTCGGACGCCGAAACCTGGCTCGAAACTATTCCGAAAGGCTGGGCTGAGGACACAGCCTATGTCCTGCTCATGACCCGTCCCGAAGAAGGCGTGATGGGCTGTATTGGCCTCGATCTAAAGCCGATGGATGTTTGGGAAATCGGCTATTGGCTCGCCAAACCTTGGTGGGGCCAAGGCTATGTCACAGAAGCCGCCAATGCCGTCATGGATTGGGCCGAGACAGCCATGTCGATCCGGCAATTCGTATCGGGCCACTTTGTCGACAATCCGGCATCTGGGCGCGTGTTAAAGAAACTTGGATTTACGCCAGTCGGACAGGTGCATCTGTTCGGCAAAGCGCGCGGCACAGAGAGCCCAGCTATTCGCTATACGAAGGGCACCGACCCCGACTTGGCCTTGCGTCTCGCCGCACATTAGCGAAAAAGAGCCACCATGAAGTTTCTCGATCAAACCAAGATCTACGTCAAAGCGGGACATGGCGGAAATGGCTGCGCCTCTTTCCGGCGGGAAGCTTATGTCGAATTTGGCGGTCCCGATGGCGGCGATGGCGGGCGTGGCGGGCATGTTTATATCGAAGCCGTTGAGGGTCTGAACACGCTGATCGATTACCGTTATCAGCAGCACCATAAGGCCGAGCGTGGTGGTCACGGTATGGGCAAGCAGCGGCACGGTCGGGGCGGCGCGGACAAGACGATCAAAGTGCCCGTTGGTACGCAGGTTTTTGAAGAAGACCAGGAAACCATGATCGCCGACCTCACTGAGGTTGGCCAACGCGTCATGGTCGCTCGCGGCGGCAATGGTGGCTGGGGTAATCTGCGCTTCAAGACCTCCACCAATCAGGCGCCGCGGCGGTCCAACCCGGGCGAAGCTGGCGAAGAATTTACCCTCTGGCTGCGGCTAAAATTGATCGCAGATGCGGGTCTCTTGGGCCTTCCCAATGCCGGCAAGTCCACATTTTTGAGCCGGGCAACAGCGGCCAAGCCTAAGATCGCGGATTATCCGTTCACGACGCTTCATCCCGGGCTCGGCATTGTCGATCTCGGCGCCGGCTCGCGCTTTGTTTTGGCCGATATTCCAGGTCTCGTCGAAGGCGCCGCGGATGGCGTTGGCCTTGGCCATCGCTTCTTGGGACATGTCGAGCGCTGCAAAGTGTTGCTCCACCTGATCGACTGCACGCAGGACAATCCGGACGAGGCCTACACGTCGATCCGCGAAGAATTAGAGGCCTATGACCCAGAGCTTGCGGCAAAACCCGAACTCGTTGCGCTTTCCAAAGTCGATGTCTTGGACAAAGAGCTGGTGGATGAGCAAGCCAAAATCTTGAAAGCCGCGTGTGGGCGCGAACCCTTGCGGATCTCCGCTGTGTCAGGTGTCGGCGTGACGGAGACTTTGGGCCTGATGCTACAAGCGCTTGGTCAAATCGCCGTCGAAGAAGCCGATCCTGAGGAAACGGACGCCGATTGGAGTCCCCTCGGATGAGTATTAAAGCCGGGCGAGACGCGCTCAATGCTGCCAAGCGGATCGTCGTCAAAATCGGATCTGCCCTCGTCGCCGATAACGGACATGCCCGCCAGGACTGGCTCAACACGCTCGCGCTCGACATCGCCGCGCGCCGAGCGGCCGGGCAAGATGTGGTCTTGGTGTCGTCTGGGGCCATCGCGCTCGGTCGCAATCGCTTGGGTCCGGATCGGCCGAAGAAGCTGGAGGAAAAACAAGCCGCCGCCGCGCTTGGCCAACCGCTTCTGATGGACGCTCTTAATCGCGCTTTCTCAGCGCCGGGCATTCCAGTCGCGCAAACGCTGCTGACCTTGGAAGATACCGAGAATCGGCGCCGCTGGCTGAATGCGCGCGCGACCTTGGAAACGCTGCTCAAGTCTGGCGCGCTTCCGGTGATCAATGAGAATGACTCGGTGGCCACGGATGAGATCCGCTATGGCGACAATGACCGGCTGGCCGCGCGGGTGGCTCAAATGCTCGGTGCGGACGCGCTCGTCCTCCTGTCAGATATTGATGGATTTTACACGGCCGACCCGCGCGTGGATGCAAGCGCAGAGCACGTTCCGGTCATTCGCGAGTTGAGCGCAGATCACGACGCGATGGCTGGGGACAGCAATCTTACCGGCGATGTCGGCAGCGGCGGCATGACGACGAAAATCATAGCGGCGCGCATCGCCCATAGCGCCGGCTGTATGACGGTGATTACCGAAGGGCATCGCGATCATCCTTTGGATACGCTCCTCCAAGGCGCAAAAGCCACCTGGATCTTACCCAGCATGTCGCCCGAAAAGGCTCGCGAGAATTGGCTGCGCGGACATCTCACGCCCGAAGGTGCGGTCTTTGTGGACCAAGGCGCGGCATCTGCGCTGACGAAAGGCGCAAGCTTGCTCCCTGTGGGTGTCACGCGGATCGAAGGTCACTTCATGCGCGGCGCAGCGATCGCGATAAAAGACGCGGACGGACAGCTCATCGCCAAAGGTGTCACCGCGTATGGGTCCGAGGATGCGGGTCGCATTATTGGACTTCAAACCGATCAAATTGAACAAGAATTAGGCTATCGCGGGCGTCCCGCCTTGGTTCACCGCAATGATTTGGTCTTGGAATCATAGAATTTCTTGACAGTGAGGGGTGAGACCCTCCCTGTAGTCAAATGGATCAGTCGCCAAGTCTTCCGAAACGGATCGGACTCTTTCTTGGGCCGGGCGCGGCCATTCTCATGCTTCTCATCGGAGCGCCCGAGGGGTTATCCTTCTCCGCATGGGCCACAGCGGCTTTGCTGGCCTGGATGGCGGTCTGGTGGGCGACCGAACCCATTCCCATCCCCGTCACCTCTTTGCTCCCACTTGTCGCTATTCCGCTGATTGGCGCAGGGTCTGCACGCGAGGCCTCCGCCGGCTATTCCAGTCCGATCGTCATGTTGCTTCTTGGCGGCTTCATCATTGCGCTTGGGATCGAACGCTGGGGCCTCCACAAACGGATCGCGCTCAACATTGTTTCTCGCGTCGGCTCCCACCCAGCGGCGCTGATCCTTGGCTTTATGATCGCGACTGCGCTCCTGTCTATGTGGATCTCGAACACAGCGACGACGCTGATGATGGTGCCGATTGCCATATCTGCGGCTGTCGCGCTGAAAGATGAAACGGGCCGCTTTGTCACCGCGCTCTTACTCGGCATCTGTTACGCCGCTTCTATTGGCGGTGTCGCCACACCGATTGGAACACCGACAAACTTGATCGCCATTCAATGGCTGGAAGAGAATGCCGGCACGACCATTGGCTATGCCCAATGGATGAGTTTTGGAGTGCCCGCTTTGGTGCTCCTGGTACCGGTCGCCTGGTGGGTCGTCACACGTGGCTTGCCCCATCTGGTCGATGGCGCCGCAGCCGTCGAAGAAGTGCAAAACCAGCGCTCCGCCCTCGGCCAAATTACCGCGCCTGAGGCTCGGGCGGCTTTGGTATTCGGGATCGTCGCCTTGCTATGGGTGGCCCGCGTGCCGGCACAACTCACCGCTCGGGCGAACGGTTGGGACGCGCCATGGCTCATGGCGGTTGGTGACATGGGCATTGCCGCCGCTGGCGCAGTCGCCATGTTTCTGGTGCCCGCCGGGAAGAGTGAAAAGCGCGCGCTGCTCACTTGGAACGAGGCGGTCAAACTGCCCTGGGGCGTTTTGATCTTGTTTGGTGGCGGCATCAGCCTCGGTCAGGCGGTGACCCGGACCGGATTATCGGCTTGGATTGGGGATCAACTCACCGCGCTCTCGGTGCTTCCGCCGATTTTTTTTATCGCGGTGGTCGTTGCGCTCGTGATTTTCCTCACCGAACTGACAAGCAATGTCGCGACCATGACTACTCTAGCCCCTATCTTAGGAGCGCTTGCCGCAGCGATTGGAGCAGCGCCCGCCAGCCTCCTCGCCCCCGCGGCTGTCGCGGCCAGTTGCGCCTTTATGCTGCCTGTGGCGACAGCCCCGAACGCGATTATTTATGCCACTGATAAAGTCCCAATCTCACAGATGATTGCCCGCGGGGTGCGGGTAAACCTCATCGGCATCCTGATCATCACAGGAATTGGGTTCTGGCTCGCGCCTTTGGTTTTATAGCGTTTACTTACAGGCGCAGGCGGCGTCTTCCGCGAGCTCGCCGAAACCATCATTGAACAGCGCTTCGACCGCGTCCAAAGCCTTGTCCGCCCCTTCGCCTTCTGCGCTCAGCTCGACGGACGTGCCGATGCCAGCGCCGAGGCAAAGAAGGTCCATAATCGACCGCGCATCGGCGTCCTCACCCTCGAAACTCACTGTGACAATTGCGGGAAGACCGAGCGCGAGCTCCGCCAGTTTTGCAGACGCACGGGCATGCAGGCCCTTGCGGTTCACAATCTCAATCGTGCGGGTCATTTGGCTCATTTTGTACGACTCATAACTTGGGACCCAATGCGGATATAACGCTTTCCGGCATCGCTGGCCGCTTGAACGGCTTCGTCTAATGTTAGATCGCTACGAATTTGCGCCAAGTGAATCAGCATGGGCAGGTTCACCCCGCCGATCACATCAATCTTGCCATCAGACAGGCTCGAGAGCGCTAAATTGGACGGCGTGCCGCCAAACATATCGGTGAGGATGATGACGCCTTTGCCTTTATTGCAGGCTTTGACCGTGTCACGAATTTCATCGCGGCGCTGATCAATATCGTCTTCAACTTCGATGGAAAGGGCCTCAAAAGCCTCCTGTGGACCAACCACGTGTTCAGCCGCGCGCACCAATTCCTGCGCAAGTTTTCCGTGGCTGACGACGACGATTCCGATCATGGGACCGTTCCAATTGCTCACACTACAAGATGGAAGCTGACACCACAAAGGTTAAGGTCAAGTCAGTTTTTCAGGATTTAGCGCCCATGATCATTGGCTGTGATCATGCGGCCACGCCTCATTTTTTGGCCACAGAGGCAAAGAAATCGCGATAAAGCGCGTCGGCCAGGTCTTTCATCAGACCAATTTCAACATCGATTCCAGCTTCGCGGAGGCGATCTGACCCGCCCGACCCTTGTGGGTGCGGATCCCGCGTTGCGATCACGACTTTGGCGATGCCCGCATCGATCAAGCG
>CAYNUI010000063.1:0-6359 GCA_964400185.1 uncultured Hyphomonas sp. | reverse complement strand
CAAGGATCACGCAACCGACACTCGGATTGGCTCCGGTTCTGCCCTGCTGCATTTTCGCCAGCTCAATCGCGCGGGTCATATGGCGGCGATGCGTGCTCATTCGAACACCACCGTGCGCTTACCGTTCAAAAAGACCCGGCCCTCTGCATGCGCGGTGACCGCGCGCGCTAAGACCCTTGCTTCGATATCTTTGCCAAGCTCCGCCATGCGCTCAGGCGGCAGTCGATGATCTACCGGCGCGACGTCTTGCGCGATGATCGGGCCTTCATCCAAATCGGCCGTCACATAATGCGCCGTCGCGCCCATCAATTTTACGCCGCGCTCATAGGCTTGGTGATAGGGTCGCGCACCTTTGAAGCTCGGCAAGGCGGAGTGGTGAATGTTGATGCACCGGCCTTCGAGGTCTCTGCTCAATTCATTCGATAAGATCTGCATATAGCGGGCGAGCACCACCATCTCTGACTGGGTCTCTTCGATCAGATCCCGCAGTTTTTGCTCGGCCGCCGTTTTGGTCTCTTTTGTGACCGGGACATGATAGAACGGAACGTCATGACGATCGGCATGCCACTGAGCATCTGGGTGGTTCGAAACGATCGCGACAATGTTCGCACCTAATCGCCCGCGGCGATGGCGATACAAAAGGTCGTTCAAACAATGATCGCCTTTGGAGACCAAGACCAAAGCCTTCGGGCGATCTGCTTCTTTGCGCAATGACCAGGTCATATCGCGCCGCTCGGCCAATGCCGAAAAGCCATCTTTGAAGGCGCGATCATTAAACCCGTCTTCGGCGGCGAACTTCGCCCATATGAAAAACTGCCCGGACGTCGGATCGCCAAAATCGTGGTTCTCGGTCACATTCAGCCGATGACTGGCGAGATGCCCCATGACGTCGGCAATGATGCCGATGCCGTCAGGACACGCCGCCCGGAGGATGTAGCGGTCGCCACTCATGGCAGGTCTGGTAAGTCTTTCGCGCGATCGGTGTCGAGATATTTGGCGGCGACGGGGACGAGGTCCGCATTGAGATCAATCACGAGCGGATTGCCGGTCGGGATTTCAACGCCGGTAATCGTGTCATCTGCCACTTGGAACAAATGCTTCACCAGCGCGCGCAGTGAGTTGCCGTGGGCGGAGATGATTGTGTCTTTGCCGCTCTCAAGAACCGGCCGAACGGCGCTCTCCCAGTAGGGCAAGACCCGCTCTAGCGTCAGTTTGAGGCTCTCTGCATCCGGCACTGGCACGCCGTCATAACGCGGGTCATTGCCAAGATGATAAGGGCTATCAGCCGCCAAGGGTGGTGGCGGAATGTCGTAGGACCGACGCCAGATATGGACTTGGTCCGCGCCGTGCTTCTCTGCCGTTTCGGCTTTGTCGAGGCCGGTCAGGCCGCCATAGTGGCGCTCATTTAACCGCCAGTGTTTCTCGACAGGGATCCAGGCGCGATCCATCGCAGCGAGGCTCAGCCATAAGGTCCGAATGGCGCGGGTCTGCAAAGACGTGAACGCATAGACTGGGGCCAAACCTTCAGCTTTGAGCAAAGCCCCGCCTTTGCTGGCTTCGGCCTCGCCCTTTTCGGTCAGATCCGCGTCCCACCACCCGGTAAAACGATTTTCCAGGTTCCACTGACTCTGTCCGTGGCGGGTGAGAATGAGCTTTGGCATTGGCGTCTATCCGTTAAATATGCTTCAGATCGCGATTGACGCAGTTACTAGGGTCGCGTTTCGCTGGCGGCGTTGCTATCAGAGCGAAGCAGGGATTACCACCCGGCGGATCCTGAGAAATTGCCACAGGAGCACGGTCTTGAAGGACAAAATCTTCTACCCCGTCGCCATCGCGCTCGCGATTGGTATGGTGTTGATCTCATTGGCTGAAGGCTGGAGCCAACCAAAATGCGGTCCGTTCGGCGGCGCCAATGGGCCTGAAGACTATAGTTTGATCATTTTGAGCGGCGGCGACCTCTGTCGAATGGAAGCCAATTTCGGCTATGAGCTCGATTTGCAAGGCGATGTCCTCACGATCAAAGCTGAAGAGGGCGCAGCCCAAACCGATGTGCTGGACAATGCCCACTTCAGATTGGGCCCAGACTTAGAAACCGCCTATGCCGGGCATCGTGTCCGGTTGTCCTTTACCGTGAAGCCGTCCCCGGGCTTCGGTGCCAGTGCGTTTGAGTTCAATTATTCCACCGGAAAGCCAGGCGATACGGGTTGGACGCGCATCGAGATGCAGCCGGATTGGAATACTTATACGGCGGAAATCGAAGTGCCGCGCAAACTGATTGAAGGCGAAATCGCCTTTGACTATCTCGCCATCCGCCCGGTGGTCCCAGAGAAGACCCGCTCGCTCGACCTTCGGGAAATCCGCTTCCGCCGCCTTGGACAGTGGTGAGTCGGGGGGCAGTGGTAGGCCTGATCAGCTCAACCAAGCTTTCTCGACCACGTCGACGACATCATCCATGATCTCGGTGATCTTAAAGTCTTTCGGCGTGTAGACGCGGCGCACGCCCATCTGGCGGAGCGCTTGTTCGTCTTCGAACGGAATGATCCCGCCGACCACGAGTGGGGTACTCTCAAGACCGGCCTTCTGCATCTCGGCCAGGGTTTCGCGGACCAAATCGAGATGACTGCCGGATAGAATCGACAAGCCAATCACATGCGCGTCTTCCGCTTTTGCTTGCGCTACGATCTCTGCGGGCGTGAAGCGGATGCCTTCATAAACAACCTTCATTCCGCACGCCCGGGCGCGGGCTGCGATCTGTTCGGCGCCATTTGAATGGCCATCAAGTCCCGGCTTTCCGAGCACATAGGTGAGATCACGGCCAAGCTTCTCAGACACGTTTTCCACCCGCGCCTTGGTCGCCTCAATCGCCTCATCACCGCCCGTTTCGATGACCAATGCGACGCCCGTCGGCCCGCGATACTCGCCAAACACGTCGCGCAAAGTCGCGCCCCATTCGCCGGAGGTCACGCCAGCTTTCGCGGCGCGAATGCTCGGTTCCATGATGTTTGCGCCAGAGGTCGCGGCCTCGCGCAAGTCCGCCAAGGCGGACTCAACCGCATTATTGTCTCGCTCGTTTCGCCATTTGCGCAGCGCATCGACTTGCTGGCGCTCGACCATTGGGTCGACGGTTTGAATGGCGTCATTCCCGGCACCGAGCGGGCTTTCTTCGGTTTGCGTGAAGGCGTTGACGCCAATCACTTTCAAGCTGCCGCTCTCAATGCCGCGCACCCGGTCAATATGAGAGCCAACCAGGCTCTCTTTCATATACCCGACCGCATCCACCGCACCGCCCATTTCGTCGAGATTGGCAAGTTCCGCGCGGGCCTGAGCCTTGAGCTCTTCGGTTTTGCCTTCGACCACATGACTGCCATCGAACAAGTCTTCATATTCTAGGAGGTCGGTTTCGAAGGCGAGGATTTGCTGCATGCGGAGCGACCATTGCTGGTCCCATGGCCTCGGAAGGCCAAGCGCTTCGTTCCAAGCTGGCAATTGCAGGGCCCGGCACCGCGCGCGTTTTGATAAGGTGACGGCCAAGGCCTCGATCAGAATGCGATAGACATTGTTTTCGGGCTGCGGCTCGGTCAGGCCGAGCGAATTGACCTGGACGCCATAGCGAAAGCGCAAGGCCTTTGCATCGGTGACGCCATAGCGGGTGCGGCCAATCTCTTCCCAAAGATCGACAAAGGCGCGCATTTTACAAAGCTCCGTGACGAAGCGCACACCGGCATTCACGAAGAATGAGATGCGTCCGAAGACAGTCGGGAAATCCTCATCTGGAACCTGTCCGCCTTGCTTGACCGCATCCAACACCGCACAGGCTGTGGCGAGCGCATAAGCCAATTCTTGTTCCGGCGTCGCGCCCGCTTCCTGCAAATGATAGGAGCAGACATTGAGCGGATTCCATTTCGGGACTTCGGTATAGCACCAGCTAATCATGTCGCTGATCAAACGCATGCTGGGCTGCGGCGGGAACACATAGGTGCCGCGCGAGAGATATTCTTTGATAATGTCGTTCTGCGTTGTGCCGCGCAGTTTTGCTCGGTCATCGCCGCGCTCATCGGCGAGCGCGATATAGAGCGAGAGCAACCACGCCGCTGGCGCATTGATCGTCATCGAGGTGTTCATTTCTTCCAGCGGAAGCTGGTCGAAAAGCACCCGCATATCCCCAAGGTGACCGACAGGAACGCCGACCTTGCCCACCTCGCCGCGCGCGAGGATGTGGTCCGCATCATAGGCGGTCTGGGTCGGCAGATCGAAGGCGATCGAAAGACCCGTTTGACCCTTCGACAAATTGCTGCGGTAAAGTTCGTTCGACTTTTGCGCGGTCGAATGGCCCGCATATGTCCGAAAGATCCACGGCCGATCTGGAGTGTGCTGGTACTCAGTATCCGCCAATGTCACCTCCTATAGACCTATTGCAGCGCAACATGATGGAAGATCCCCCCCACGACAAGGGTGTCCAACGGTCAGCGACTGTTATGCATTTGTGCAATACTGCACCGTCGCACTATGCGAAGAAGTCGGTACCTATTTCTGCTAAAGCGAGATCTCTCTTTGGAGCTTTCCCCATGACAGATATGATCGGTCTTCTCGCCGCCATTCTCACCACAGTCTCTTTCCTGCCCCAGACCATCATGGTCATCCGCACGGGCAAGACAGATGGAATCTCGGTGGTCATGTATGCCATGTTCACCCTCGGTGTGAGTTTTTGGTTGGCCTATGGTGTCTTGAGTGAAAGCCTCCCGGTCGTGCTCGCCAATACGATCACGCTCGGCTTCGCATCGACGATCTTAGGTCTGAAGCTTCGCTCGATCGCGCGCCAGCGCAGGAAAGCCATGGCGCTCTGATCGCGAACCGGCTAGGCGTTTAGCGCAACTCTAGCCGGATCTGATCATGCCTACTGCGCTTTTGCTTCCCGTAATTCTGCGACTGGCAGGCCCCATCGCCTTTGTCACCGCCGCTATGACGGCGGGCGTTCTCAATCGCAGCTTCATGCTTGTGCCGCTTCTCGCCGTCGGCGCGAGCTTGACGACGGTCCTTATCCGCAAGGTCGCCCCTTCGCCGGTGTCTGACCTCCAGAACCTGCTCAATCCGGATGCGCCGCCTCAACAACCGAGCATTTTTCGCGGCATGGGCAGACGGTTCGGTATCGGGCTGATTGGCTATGCTGTCGCCTTTGGAATTGCTGCCCTGATCGCGGCTCTATTTCAGACAACCGAATTTGAAACGCGACTGATGGCGAGCGATGCTGGCTACGTCGTCATCCCCGCTCTCATCGCGCTCCTTGGCGCTTGGGGCTCAGCGCGCCTCGGCATGACGCAAATGGCCGGAATGATGGGACAGATGCAGGACATGTTCGCGCAAATGCAAGCGGCTCAAGGCCAAGACGGCGCAGAAGACCCGTTTACAGTGGATGGGGAAGTGATCGACCCAGACGAGGATCGCCCCGGGTCATAAAAACCGCGTCATAGAAAATCGATTTCGCTCACGTCGGCGCCAAGGTGAGCATAGTAAATCGATTGGACGTGCCTTGTGACGGGTCCAGGCTTCCCGGACCCGATCGGCACACCATCCAGTTCGCAAACCGGCGCGATCACCACGCCGGTGGAGCTCGTAAACGCTTCTTTCGCGCTTTGGAGCTCTTCAATCGAGAAAGCGCGCTCAACCACGTCTACCCCTTGCGCGCGCATTAAAGCGGCGACGCTTTGCCGAGTCACGCCGGGCAAGAGCGCATGCGAGAGATCTCTCGTCACCAGCTCGCCTGCGTGCGTGACAATCCAAAGATTGGCCGATGCGGCCTCGGTGATCAGCCCGTCTTCGTGCATGATCGCTGTGGTCGCTCCGGCCCGGCGGGCGGCGCGATAGGCCAAAGTCTGGCTCAGCAATTGAGTGGTCTTGAGATCGCGGCGCTTCCAGCGCGTGTCCTCTTTCAGGATTGCTGTGAGCCCTTCGCGCGCAATGTCACCAATCAGCGGTTTAGCGGTCGAAAACATGAAGACCGAAGGGGGCAGCGTCTCTGGACCGTAAAAGTCCCGCGGCCCCTGATTGCCCGCCGTAACTTGCATATAGACCAGGCCTTCCGTCACCTGATTCCGTTCAATCAGCGCCTGATGCACGTCGCGAAAGTCCAGGTCTGGATAGTCAATTTCGATGCCCGCCAGTGTGCGCCTCAAGCGGGCTTCATGATGATCGAGATCGACGAACTTACCGCCATAAACCGCCGTTACCTCATAGGCCGCATGCGCAAACAAGAAGCCGCGATCAAAAGGCGAAATCCGCGCCTCGTCTCGGCGAACGAATGCGCCATCGAGATAGACAAAATCTTGATCTGTCATGTCCGCGGATCTTTCTGCCTGGATGGG
>CAYNUI010000062.1:0-11979 GCA_964400185.1 uncultured Hyphomonas sp. | reverse complement strand
CCTCGTCCATGCGCGAGCCCGTATCGATGAGTGCGGTTGCAACGATGGTCAAAGAACCCCCGCCTTCAACATTCCGAGCCGCACCGAAGAACCGCTTTGGACGTTGGAGCGCATTTGCATCCACACCACCGGTCAAAACCTTACCTGAGCTTGGCACTGTGGTGTTGTACGCGCGGCCGAGGCGGGTAATTGAGTCGAGCAAGATGACGACATCGCGGCCGTGTTCGACCAGGCGCTTGGCTTTCTCGATGACCATATCCGCGACCGCCACGTGGCGGGATGCTGGTTCGTCGAAGGTGGAAGAAATGACTTCGCCTTTGACCGACCGCTTCATGTCCGTTACTTCTTCAGGACGTTCGTCGATAAGGAGCACGAGCAAGTAACACTCAGGATGATTTTCTTCGATCGCTGCTGCGATGTTTTGAAGAAGAACGGTCTTACCGGTGCGCGGCGGCGCCACGATCAAGGCCCGCTGACCCTTACCAATCGGCGACACGATATCGATCACACGGCCCGATCTGTCTTTTTTGGTCGGATCTTGACCTTCCATAAGGAGACGTTCTTCGGGATACAGCGGGGTTAAGTTGTCAAAATGGACTTTCTGGCGCGCTTTTTCGGGATCTTCGAAGTTGATCGAGCTCACATTGGTCAATGCGAAGTAGCGTTCGTTCTCGCCAGGTTCAGCAATTGGACCCTCAACCGTGTCGCCGGTCTTCAAACCAGCTTTTTTGAGGACTTTTGGACTGACATAGATATCATCCGGGCCAGCAAGGTAATTTGATTCAGGCGAGCGTAGGAATCCAAACCCATCCGGGAGGACTTCGACCACGCCACGGCCAATAATTTCGACTTCTTGCTCCGCTAACTCCTTAAGAATGGCGAAAAGCATGTCCTGGGTTCGTAAACTGGATGCATTTTCCACTTCAAGCATCTCAGCATAGGCCAAAAGCTCGGTTGGGGACTTCGCTTTCAGTTCGCGAAGATACACTTGGGACGGAAGATCGATTTCGGGTGCAGTATCAGGCATAGGGTGCCGGGATCCAGATTTTATTTTTGGAAAGATCAGGGCGCAAAAGGCCCATGCGCCGGACGGCGACTTGTGTTCGATATGGTCAAAAGCGGGCGCTTGGTCAAGGGTATGACTGTGACACCTTAGAAAGGTTCCACCACGGCCAGGATGACGACGGCTATCATAATGAGGAAGGGTACCTCATTCAGCATTTTTAGCGTCTTCGAATCTGGTGAGGCTTCGCCGCGATCGATCTTCTTGCCCATACCAATGAAATAGCCATGGAGACCGGACAGGATCAGAACCAAAACCAATTTGGTGTGCATCCAACCGAGGCTGAGCAAACCCGGGTTTAGATACAACATGCCGAGCCCAAGCAGCCAAACCAGGATCAATGACGGGTTGAGAATGATCTTTCGCAGGCGGTTCGACGCTTCTTTCATCGTCTCAAACAGCTCATCTCCCGGCGTGGATTTGATCTGGTGCAATTTATAGCGCGGATAAATCAACAATCCGGCCATTAAGGCGATGACAAAAATGATGTGCAGCGCTTTGACCCAGAGATAGAGCGTCATTCTAGCCTCCGCGCACCAATTCGACGACGCGCTCAACATGGGAGATCGGCGTTTCAGGTCGAACCCCATGGCCGAGATTGAAAATGTGCGGACGGTCGGAGTAAGCCTCGAGGATCTCGCGCACCCGATTATCCATCGCTTCGCCGCCGGCAATCAATAAGAGCGGATCCAAATGACCTTGAACCGCCATTGATTTCGGCACGGTTTGATTGACAAAACCTGGCTCCAGCGCGGTGTCCAAACCAACGCCATTCACGCCTACCTTCGCGGTGTATGCGCCAAGCATACTCGCGGCGCCACGCGGAAACCCAATGATGGGGACGGTCACGCCGAGATCTCGCAGCCGTTGAACCAATTTAGCATTCGGTTCGATAACGAGTGTCTGGAACAAGTCTGACGGCAAACCCTCCGCCCAAGACTCAAAGATCATCAGAGCGTCCGCGCCAGCTTTCACCTGTTCCAGCAGATATTGCGCACTCGCTTCGATTAAGAGGTCGAGCAATTCTTTGAGCAAGTCTGGATGCGTATAGGCCCAGCTTCGCGCAGTGCTCTTATCCGTTCCACCGCGTCCTTCGATGGCATAAAGCGCAACGGTCCACGGCGCGCCGCAAAATCCGATCAGCGCTTTATCCTCATCGAGTTTAGACCGGACGCGATCTACCGTTTCATAAACCGGTGACAGACGTTGAACCGCCTTTTCCATAGGTACTCGCGACAGATCCGCCGACGAATTCACCGTTTCGACGATCGGTCCCACACCTTTCTCGAACCGAACATCTAGTCCAATGGCATCCAAGATGAGCAATATATCTGCAAATAGGATGGCAGCGTCCATGTCGTAGCGACGAATAGGCTGCAGCGTGGCTTCAGCGGCCATGGATGGAGAATAGCAAAAGTCGAGAAAGTCTTTCGCTTGCGCCCGGAGTTCTAAATATTCTGGCAAATGGCGCCCGGCTTGTCGCATCATCCAGACGGGAACTGGAGACGAAGGGGTGCCACCGAGGACTCTTAGGAAACGTGATGAGGAGGCATCTGCCATAAAACTTCAAACCCAAATTCTAATCTGAAAGCCCTTATCATTATTAAGCCGGGAGTCTCGTGGAAAAGCTTAACTGAGGTCATTTGTCCCTGGTCTGTCCACAGCCTGTCCCCAGGAAACTCGGCTATTAAGACTTCGTTAACCAATTGAGAAATTGGTAAATTTTTGGTTAACTAAGGGTTCGAACAAATGTTTGGAACAGCATAGAAACAGGAAGAGTCAGATTCGATCACTTGTGCGATTCGGAGTCAGTTTCTGCGGCTTTATGACAATTCCACAAAGCATCCACAGGGCTTGTCGAATTCCTCCGCCTCCGGCAGATGAGGAGAGTGATACTCCAGGGCTGATATGCGTCTTTCGATCTACTTCAACGTCCATCTTGTGTCTGACTCAACGGGTGAGACACTGAATGCGGTGATGCGCGCCGCTGCGGCGCAGTTCGACCGGACGATTCCACTCGAGCACAATTACTATTTGGTCCGCTCTGAACGCCAGCTCGACCGGGTTATGGCCGAGATTGAAGCCGCTCCAGGGGTCGTCTGGTACACGATTTCAGATGAGAATTTGCGCCGCAAACTGGAGCAGTTCTGCCGCCAGCGGGGCATTCAAACTTTGCCCGTCCTGGATCCCTCCATTCACATGCTCTCCCGCCATTTGGGGATTGCGGCGTCTGAGAAAATCGCGGGACAACATGCTCTCAATGATGAGTACTTCAAAAGGATCTCAGCCATTGATTTTGCGCTCAATCATGATGATGGGCAAAACGTATCTGGCCTGGTCGATGCCGATGTCGTCCTCTTGGGGGTGAGCCGGACCTCGAAAACACCGACCTGTGTCTATCTCGCCAATCGCGGCGTGAAAGCCGGTAACATTCCGCTGGTGCCGGGCATCCCGCTGCCAAGCCTGGTCGAGGAGTTGAAACACCCAATGGTGGTAGGGCTTAAGATTGGCGTTGAGCGCTTGCTTCAGATTCGCGGGCAACGCTTGATGTCGTTGAACGAAGTCTCAAAGACCAATTATGTCGACGAAGAAGCGGTTCGGGCCGAAGTCACTGAAGCGAGCCGCCTGTTCCAACGCAATAAATGGCCCGTGATTGATGTGTCGCGGCGCAGCGTTGAAGAGACAGCCGCAGCGATCCTCAACAAATTGAGCGAACGCCGAGGCTTTATCTGATGAGTGAGATTATTCTGGCTTCGGGCAGTGCCAGCCGGCGCGCCTTATTGGCGGGCGCTGGCGTCGAGGCGCAATCGATCAAACCCAATGTCGATGAGGACAGCGCCAAAGCGGCGATGCGCGGCGAAGGTATGAAGGTTCGCGATCAAGCGATGCAGTTGGCCGAGATGAAGGCTTTAAAAGTGTCGCGCGCCCAGCCAGGCCTCGTGATTGGCGGCGATCAAATGCTCAACTTGGAGGGTGAAGCATTCGACAAGCCAAAGGATCTGGCGGGCGCGAAAGCGCATTTGCAGGCCTTGTCCGGCAAAGCCCATCATTTAGAAACGGCGATCGTCATCGCGGAAAATGGGGAATTCGTTTGGCGTCATTTGGCCCGGCCTAAGCTCACCGTCCGTATACTGACTGAAGGATTTATCGATCAATATATTGAGACCTGCGGCGAGGCCTTATTGAGCACTGTTGGTGCCTATCAATTAGAGGGACCCGGCGCACAGATCTTCTCCAAAATTGAGGGTGACTATTTCTCTATACTTGGGCTCCCTTTGCTGCCGCTATTGGACTATCTACGCGTCCGGAATGTGTTGCCGACATGACCAAACTCCTAGGCGTCATTGGCAATCCGATCGCGCACTCACTTTCGCCTTTGATCCACAATGGCTGGTTACACGATGCGGGTATCGATGCAGCTTATGAGGCCTTTCACGTACCCGATGGCGAGTTTGATAAGGCTCTGAAAGATTTAGAGAAACGGGATCTTTATGGGCTCAACATTACATTGCCTCATAAAGGCGCCGCGCTGGCGGCCGCCGAAACAGTCAGCGAAGCCGCGGGTAAGATCGGTGCAGCAAATACCCTAAGTCTAACCGGCGATGGACAATGGCGCGCGGACAATACGGACGCGCCAGGATTTATGCGGTCTCTCGGTTCGGTCGACCCCACCAAAGATCGCGCTTTGATCTTAGGCGCGGGAGGCTCTGCCCGCGCAATCGTCTTTGCACTGACGAATGCGGGTATTCCAGTCACAGTTTTGAACCGAACGGTCGACAAAGCCAAAGCAATATGCAGTGAACTCGGGAACAAAAAATCCGTATACGGATCGATTGAGGATCTGTATGTTCATTTCGATAATGCAACGATCGTAATCAATACGACGAGTATCGGATACAGTGGAGACATCGTAAATTTGGAAGAGGGTGAAGGCCGCACCTTCTATGACATTTCCTATGGAAAGATCGCTCAGCCTCAACTCGCCCATGCGCGAGAACGAGGGTGGCAGACCAAAGACGGGCTTGGCATGTTGGTGGCGCAGGCTGCTTATAGTTTTGAGATTTGGTTCGGCGTTTTACCCGACTTCGATACAGGCCTGCATCGCTGCCGTTTAGCATTGGAGGCTGCGTCATGATCATTCTCGGGCTCACCGGTTCCATCGGTATGGGTAAGAGCGCCACCGCCGCGATGTTCGCGGAGGCGGGTTTACCGGTCTATGACGCTGATGCTGCCGTGCATGCGCTCTACGAAAAAGGCGGCGCAGCGGTCGGACCTTTGTCCGAAAGATTTGGCGACATCCTCAAAGAAGGGGCCGTAGATCGCGCGGCTTTGCGGGCAAAAGTCGTCAATAATCCGGACGCTATGAAGGATTTAGAGGCCATCGTTCACCCTTTGGTTGGGCTCACGCAGTTGAACTTTCGCCAAGAAGCTCTTGAGAGTGAGGCGAAAATTGCTGTGCTTGATATTCCGCTCTTGTATGAAACAGGCGGCGACCAGAGATGTGATTACGTGGCCGTCGTCACCGCGCCAGCGGACGTTCAAAAAGCCCGCGTTTTGTTGCGCGGCGAAATGAGCGAGGATCAATTCGAACAAATCCGGGCCAAGCAAATGTCGGACGCCGACAAACGCGCGCGCGCAGATTTTGTCATCAGCACAGCCTTTGGGTTTGAATTCACCCGTGCGCATGTTCACGCGATTATTGACCTTCTGAGCGGCTTAGAGTCCACTAAGGGCGATGACTGATACCGTTCGTGAAATCGCTTTCGATACCGAAACCACTGGCCTTGAGTGGGATAAGGATGACCGCATCATTGAACTTGGCGCAGTCGAACTGATCAATCATGTGCCAACCGGCAAGACGTTCCAGACCTATATCAATCCGGGGCGAGCGGTGTCTGAAGCCACCATTCGGATCACAGGCATTACAGATGCGGATTTGGTCGACCAACCCCCTTTTGAACACCCATCCATTGTTGACGCGTTTCTAAGCTTCATTGGCGACGCAACTTTGGTCGCTCACAATGCGAAGTTCGACCGAGGCTTTTTAAACATGGAGCTGCAGCGCTGCGGCAAGGAGATTATTCCCGAGGAGCGCTGGGTCGATACGGTTGCGATCGCGCGCAAAAAATATCCAGGGGCCCCGGCAAGTTTGGATGCGCTTTGCAAACGTTTTGACGTGAACGCCGATGCCCGGACTTTTCACGGCGCCTTGCTCGACAGCCAATTGCTGGCGGAAGTCTATTTGGAATTGCTTGGTGGACGCGCGCGAAAGTTTGATTTTGGCGGACAAGCTCGAGCGGCCGGCGATGCGAGAGCACCTGCCGCGCAGCGCCCTGCCCCGCTTGATCGGTCGATATCTGAAGAAGAACAGAAGACCCACACCGAGTTCATTGAAACGCTCGGTGAGGAGTCAATCTGGTCGCGTTACGCCTGAGGTTCTGTTGGCGCGGCTGGAGCTTGTTGCTCTGCCGCGGCCTGAGCCGCGCGTTGTCTTTGAGAGGCATAGAGCGCGCCAAAGTCGACCGGGTCGATGCGCAGCGGCGGGAATCCGCCTTCAGCTGAAATGTCAGCAATGATGCGACGTGCGAATGGGAACAGGATGCGGGGGCATTCGATCAGCAGGATGGGCTCCATGTCTGCTTGTCCGAAGCCTTGCAGTTGGAACTGGCCGGCATAATCCATCTCGATCAAGAACAGCGCCGTGTTTTGCGTCCCTGCGCGGGCTTTTAGCTTCAGCGTCACTTCGAAGACGCCGTCATTTCCTTGGCGAGGGGTCGCGCTGACATCGATGGCCAGATCGATGTTCGGTTGCTCTTGCACCGTGGCACCTGGATTTTCAAAGGACAGGTCTTTGATATATTGGCTCAGCACGCGGATCGCTGGGCCCTGTGGTTGTGCATTGTCCTGCGGCTGAGTTGCCATATCTGGTGTGTCGGTCATGTAGATTCACTCTAAAGCTAAGATGACACGCGGGTAACATGTGCCAGAAAGTGGCGCAACGGTGGGTGGCACTTCGGACAAAGCGCCTATATGACAGTGATCAAAGATTAGAAAGAGCCATAAATGTCTTCATCCATGATCGAGTTCCTGCTGCTTGCTGGAATCGCCTTGTTTATTGGTTGGCGCCTGTTCGTGACTCTCGGCCAAGATGAGGGACCGCCAGAAGGGCGCAACCGTATGCCAACGCCGAGCCCGACGCCAAATCAGCCGGCGAGCGAACCTATGGGTGGCGACGTCGTCCCTCTGCGCCCGAGCTTCACAGGTCCTGCGGCGGCGGGCATGGAGGCGATCTTCGAGGTCGATCAATCCTTCGACCCCCGCGGATTTATGCAGGGTGCGCGCGCTGCTTACGAAATGATCGTTGGGGCGTTTGGCCGCGGTGATCGCGACGCGCTTAAGCCGCTCTTGGACACTGATGTTTACGAAGCTTGGGATGCGGCTATCGCGGAACGCGAGGCAACAGGCACCGAAGGGCTTCAGCTTCTACGCATCCGCAAAGCCGAGATTACCGATGCGTCTCTAGACGAGACCGGTATGGCGCGGGTGACCGTCCATTATGAATCCGAGCTTGGCGATGGTGAGACAACCACCAAAGCGAGCGAGCTTTGGACCTTTATGCGTCAAACCAGTTCTTCGGACCCGAACTGGTTGCTGGATGATGTCGATACGGCCGATTAAGGTCCACGCCAAACCATCACGACATCGTTTCTGTCCCATTCAGGGCGGGCTTCTACCCGATCTATCGAAAACCCCGCTCTGGTGTAAAACGCGATGGCGCGTGCGTTCTTCTCCGCGGTGCGCAACCAGATTTCTTTCGGCATCTGAATTTTCGCAAACTCAAGCAGCCGTCGCCCAACGCCGCGGCTTTGATATTCGGGTGCGACGAACAGTTGATCTATCCGGTTGAGAGACGGCTTTAGGGCCAATAGGCCAACGATTTGACCCTGATGGTCGGCAACCTGGAGGTCCCAAGACTGTTCGAGCTCGGACTTAAATCGGTCTAATAGCTCCTCATAAGTTAAATCATTAGGGTGCGTAACGCCAGCAGACTCCCAGCCGCGCTGCCAAACGAGGGTCGCGCGCTCGTGTTCATCGGGTCGGATGCGTCGGATGATGAATTCACTGTCCATATGACCGTAGTAATATGGAAGTTCCGATCCTCAACAATGGTAACTTGAGCTCCAAGCCGGTTCGCGCCTAGTCTCTGATCCATGCGAATCATCGGCCTTCTTTTGGGGACGCTGTTGGCTTTGTCGGGATGCGTCTCCACGGCCACCTATCCTGGGCCCGTTATTCAGCCTGCGCCGGCCCAACCCGCACCAGACCCGAGCCTTTGGGAAACGCCGCCGAGCGTGGTGGCATTCGATGCCTTGCCTGGATGGCAGACCGCAGATCTCGCTCCGGGCCTTTCCGCGCTTAAACGAAGTTGCGCCGTATTTCAGCAGCGCGCGCCCGGAAGCCTGGTGTCAAATCGCGCGCCGTGGGCCGGATCGCATGGGGATTGGGAAGCCGCTTGCGCCGCCCTGGATGTAATCGGCGATGCGCAAAGTGCGCGGGCCGTCATGCAAGCCCTGTTCACACCGGTTGAGATTATCGCGCCGGACGGTAACTCGCGGTTCACCGGCTATTTTGAGCCTACCTATGAAGCGCGTTTATATCCTGAACCGCCCTTCACAGAACCAATTCCCGGACGACCAAATGACCTCATCGCGAGTGGAGGGTCTGTTTATCAGCGTCTGTCAAACGGCTCGCAGCGCCCCTATCCAACGCGCGCCGAGATCACGAGGAGCGGGGTCATTCCGCTTGCCTATGCGCATCCCGGAGATGTGTTTTTCCTACAGATTCAGGGCTCCGGTCGGCTGCTCTTACCCGATGGCCGAACTTTACGCGCTGTCTATGCGGCGAATAATGGACACCCTTTCAAGTCGACGGCCAATTGGTTGATGGCGCGCGGTTGGATCAGTCGCGGCGAAGCCAGCATGCAGGGCATTCGCGCTTGGATGGATCGAACAAGCCCCGCCCGTGCACGCGAAGCGATGAACGCCAATCCACGTTTTGTCTTCTTTGACATTGAACCAGAAGGGGATCCTCGGCTCGGACCAAAAGGATCCTTCGGTGTTCCGCTCACACCACTCGGCTCTATGGCGGTGGATCTCGATTTTCATGCCGGTGGCGTGCCGATGTTTGTGCAAACAACCGCCCCCGGTCTGGGTGGCAATTGGTCCGGCATGGTGGTGTCGCAAGACACAGGTGGTGCGATTAAAGGACCTGTGCGTGGCGACCTTTATTTTGGAACCGGCGCGGGCGCTGGAGCCTCCGCGGATACGGTCAACGCGCCCGGTAGATTGTGGGTTCTTCTGCCGCGCGCGGTCGCCGAGCGGATCCAACCTCAGCTCGGCGCGCAGACATCTGGGCCTGGACCTGTCACGCTAACGCCCTAGAACGCAGCTCATGAGTGGGCGCGATCTCTCCGATAAAGATAAACGGGCGTGGGCCGCTGCGAAGCGGACTGTGAAGCCGCTATCCGGACGCCGAGGGACTCCCGCTGGCACACCTAAAGCGCGGGACGAACCCGAGATGTTTGCCATGCCACCACTTAAACCACGTCCGCATGCCGCCCCGCAAAACCGGCAGAATGAGCGCCAGGTACGCCGCGGTAAGCAACCCATTTCGGCGAGCTTTGATCTGCATGGGCATACACGCGAGAGCGCGTTTCAGGTTCTGCCGGGATTTCTGGCGCGCGAACAAGCGAAGGGGTCGCGCTGTGTGATTGTGATCACCGGCAAAGGCAAGCGCGGCGAAGGAGTTTTGAAGACAGCCTTTTTGAATTGGCTTGAATTGCCGGAGGCGCGCACGTTGGTCAGCGGCTACGCGCCGGCGCACATTAAACATGGCGGCGGCGGGGCTTGGTATGTGTTCTTGAGGCGGCGCTAAACGCGGTGCCAGGGCAAATGAAAAGGGGCAGCCCGAGGCCACCCCTAAACACTCAACACACTCTACTTGATGAGAGCGTATATCCGGTCTGTGTTAATGAATTACGACTGTTTCGCGAGGAGATTGCGAATCTCTTCCAGCAGTACTTCTTGGCGAGGTGGGGCTGGCGGTTCGGCCGGTGCCTCTTCCTCTTTTTTCTGCATTTGGTTCATGCCCTTAATGATCATGAACATAACAAATGCGACGATGATGAAAGAGATCGTGGCGGAAACAAACTCGCCGATCTTGATCGCGACCGCTTCAGTGACGACCGTGCCATCATCGGCCAGAACCGCTGGTGACATGACATATTGCCAGCTGCCAAAATCGAGACCGCCCAAGACTGGGCTGAGCGCTGGCAGGAAAACGCCTTGAATAAAGGCTGTGACCACGGTGGCAAACGCGCCGCCCATGACGAAACCGACCGCCATGTCGACGAGATTGCCTTTCATGGCAAACTCTTTGAATTCATTGAACATAATAAACCCCTTCTGATGTCCAGACCCCTAAAAAGTCCGTCCCGAAGAGTGTTTGAATTTTGGGCTCAGGTCAAATGACCAAAACAGTAATGTTTACAGTCGACTAGCGAGATTCTGGGTCGATGCCATCATTGACACGGGCCCGTAACTCCTTGCCAGGACGGAAGAAGGGTACCGACTTGGCCTCAACCTCAACCGCTTCGCCGGTCCGCGGGTTCCGTCCCTTGCGCGCTTTTCGATGGCGCACAGAGAAGGCGCCAAAGCCGCGCAGCTCTACCCGATCGCCTTTGGCCAAGGCGTCGGCGATTTCATCAAGTATGACCGCGACAACGCGTTCCAGGTCTTCTGGGCGCAAGTCGGGGTGTTCATCCGCAAGTTTTGCGATCAGTTCGGATCTCAGCATGTCTTTGAACCTAAACGAAAAATGCGCCGGAGACTAGACCTCCGGCGCAAAATACTTGCCCATTACCTTATTGTTAGGTTGGGACCGATTTGGACTCTAGGCGTCGTCGCCTTCGTCCGCTTTTTTCTTCTTCGTCGCTTTCTTTTTCTTCGGCTTCTCTTCGGCCTCAGCTTCAGCCTCTGGCTCTGCGGCAGCTTCTGCCGGGTCACCTGTTGCTAGAGCAGCGCCAAGAATATCGCCGAGAGACGCACCGCTATCGGCAGACCCGTATTGGGCGACCGCCTCTTGCTCTTCAGAGATCTCGAGCGCTTTGATCGAGACTGAGATACGGCGAGACGACTTGTCGACTTGGGTGACTTTCGCATCGATCTTGTCACCGACGGCGAAACGCTCTGGGCGTTGTTCGCTGCGGTCACGCGATAGATCAGAACGACGGATGAAGGCTTTGACGGCTGGATCGCCGAATTCAACCTCGATACCACCAGACGCAACTTCGCTAACCGTACAGGTCACAATCGCGCCGCGCTTGACGCTCGCATTGTCTGCGATTGGGTCGCCGCCAACTTGCTTGATGCCGAGCGAAATACGCTCTTTCTCAGTGTCGACGTCGAGGACGCGTGCGGTAACCGTGTCACCTTTGTTGAACGCCTGGATCGCTTCCTCACCAGACTGCTCCCAAGAGATGTCGTTGATGTGGACCATACCGTCCAGGTCTGGGCCGAGGCCAACGAACAGACCAAACTCTGTGATCCCGCGGACTTCACCTTCAATGTCGGTGCCGACCGGATGCTCAGCCATAAAGGCCGACCATGGGTTGTCTTGAGTTTGCTTGAGGCCGAGAGAAATACGGCGCTTCTCGCTGTCCACGTCGAGCACTTCGACGAGTACTTCTTGTGACGTAGAAACGATCTTGCCCGGGTGGACGTTCTTCTTGGTCCAGCTCATTTCAGAGACGTGGATCAGGCCTTCGACACCGTCTTCCAGCTCAACAAACGCACCATAATCGGTGATGTTCGTGACCTGACCAGACATGCGTGTGCCGATGGTGTATTTGCTCTCGA
>CAYNUI010000061.1:8399-12280 GCA_964400185.1 uncultured Hyphomonas sp. | reverse complement strand
AAGAAGCGTTGATCGCCGGTCAGACCACCAAGCACCGGTGCTTCTTCATCGGCAGAGATTTCGCCATCGCCATTTGTGTCGAGGCTCATCTGATAGGCTTTATAGGCCATTGAGAGGCCGCCCAGGTCACCGGTATTCTCACCGAGGCCAAGACGTCCATTGACGCAGGTCTCGCCATCATCCAGCGGGCAGAAGCCATTATACTGACCGACAAGCGCGTCGGTGAGCGCGACAAAGGCGGCTTTGTCCTCTGGCGTCCACCAATCGCGCAGCACGCCGTCGCCATCTGATTTGGAACCCTGGTCATCAAAGCCGTGTCCAATCTCGTGACCGATGACGCCGCCAATGGCGCCGTAATTGATCGCAGGATCCGCTTCGAGATTGAAGAAAGGCGGCTGCAGGATCGCGGCCGGGAAGACGATCTCATTTCGGTTCGGGCTGTAATAGGCGTTGACCGTTTGCGGCAACATGAACCACTCGGTTTTGTCGATCGGTTGACCGAGCTGGCTCAGCATATCTTCGAACGCCCACTTGTTCGAGGCGAGCGTGTTTTCAAACGCACTCGAGCCGACGGACAGACCGTCATAGGTTTCGAACTTTTCAGTATAGCCAATTTTCGGAGTGAACTTGGCGAGCTTGTCACGCGCTTGTTCTTTAGTCTCCTCGCCCATCCATTCAATCTCATCGAGATTGTCCGCCATAGCGAGGCGGAGATTCGCGACGAGCTCGTCCATCGCGGCTTTGTTCTCAGCCGGGAAATAGCGCTCAGCATAGACTTTGCCGACCGCTTCCCCGAGCGCGCCCTCAACCGCAGAAACACCGCGCTTCCAACGTGGGCGTTGTTCTTCCTGACCACGCAATTGCTTGGCGTAGAATTCAAACGACGCATCATCGATGGCCTTTGGCAGAACCGCTGAGTGATCTGACAGGAAGTGCGCCGTGAGATAGGCTTTCCAATCGTCGAGTTCGGCCGTGCTCATCACTGCTAGAATGCCAGCAATACCGCCGCCGGACACTTTCTCGACTTGCTCTTCGGTGAGCCCCAAGGTTTCGATCTCTTCCGCGTCGGGCGTGACTTGCCGGACGACGAAGCTCTCTTGATCGCCAAGACCCACTTCGGTCAGCATCAGCTCTAGCGGGAAGTCGCCGCCAAGGGCGAGCAGGTCTTCCTTGCTCATCTTATTGTAAGTGAGGTTTCGATTGCGCCCGACCGTGCGGTCCCAATGCGCTTTCGCAATCTCGGTTTCCAGAGCAAGGACACGCGCCGCAGCATCGGCCGGATCGGCGTAGCCTGCTTGCTCTAAGAGGAGGGTGAGATAGGCAAGATAACCCTCGCGGGTCTCAACATTCTTACCTTCATCGGTGAGGTAAGTATCGCGATCCGGCAGACCGAGCCCAGCCTGTGTCATGTAGAAAATATAGTTCTCAGTGTCTTTGGAATCGACATCGACCCATCCGCCAATCGGCGAGGCGAAACCGGTCGCGGCAAAGACCCGCGCCAAGTCTTCGGTCGACTCAATCGCTTCGATGCGATCGAGATAAGGTTGCGCTGGGGTGAGGCCCGCCGCTTCAATCGCGTCAGTGTCGACAAACGCATTATAGTAAGCCGCCACTTTGCCTTCCAGCGTGGCTGGGTCGGGCTTTGCTTCGGCAAGGTCATCAATGATGAATTTGACGCGCTGTTCTGACTTTTCGCGCAGCAGCGTGAAAGAGCCATAGCGGGTCCGGTCAGCTGGCATTTCAAATTCGTCATACCAGGTGCCATTCACATGACGAAAAAAGTCATCGCCTGGATGCACGCTGGTGTCGCGTGAATAGAGGTCGAGGCCAAACTCGCCCCAATCATCGCGCGACGTGGTCTCGGCCACCCGCGTGTCTTCGACCGCTTCGTCTGTCGAGCTGACAGTCTGATTGGCCTCCTGCGCGCCACACGCGCTTAGCACTATGGCGGCGGCTCCCGCCATCAAATACGTCTTCATGGTAATCTCCCTGAACCGAAGATGCGTTTGTTATCTTTATTCGGCCGGCATCGGGCGCGGTTGGTCTGCGCTGGTGCCGATCAATTCCTCACTGTCAATGGTCACTTGGCCGGTATAGGACTCGCCGATCTGCCGATATGGGCGACCACTCCAGGTCCATCGGAACACCCGTCCAATCTCGACGCCAACAGCGTAGAGCGTGGGCACTAAGAGCAGCGATACGAAGATCGCAAACGCCACCGCATAGCCGAGTGAAATCACCATTGGCTTGAGGAATTGCGCTTGGATGGACCGCTCAGCGATCAGCGGCAAGATGCCGACAAAGGTGGTGACAGAGGTCAACAAGATCGGCCGGAAGCGCGAAACACCTGCATCAATGAGAGCCTGCACAGCCCCAATCCCTTCATCTCGTTTTCGATTGACGAAATCGACCAGGACCAAATTGTCATTGATCACAACCCCAGCCGCTGCCGCGATCCCAAAGATCGAGAACATCGCCATGGAGGTACCGGTGATCCAGTGCCCCAGAACCGCGCCGGTTAAGGCGAACGGGATCGCGGTCATCAACAATAATGGCTGTGCATAGGATCTAAAGGCAATGGCCAGCACGATATACATACAAAGGATGGCACCGACCGCGAGCATGACGAGCTCTTGGAAGAAGCGTTGCTCTTGCTCAAAGCCGCCTGCAGCACCGCGCTCAATGTCTGGGAATTGCTTCTCAAACTCAGGCCAGAAATTGACATTCATGTCGGCAATCACTTGGCCACGCCCGCCATCGCCTTTGACTTCAGCAAAGACAGAAACTGAACGGGTCCGGTTGCGACGCAAGATCCGGTTGATCCCTGGTGCGTACGTGAACTCAGCGACTTGTGTCAGCGGAAGTTCGCGCCCATCGGCGGTCCGGATGCGTAAATTGTCGAGACTGTCCAAATCGGTCCGTGCAGACAGTGGCAGACGCACCATCACGCGGACATCCTCGCCATCGCGTGGGAGACGTTGAACTTCTTCCCCGAAATAGGCTTGGCGAACTTGGCGTGACACATCGGCGAGTGTGATGCCGAGCGCTTCAGCGCCGGGCTTCAGCTCGATACGCAGCTCATCTGCTGCCGCCGTGAGATTGTCGCCAATGTCATAGGCCGCCGCATAGGTGGCAAGCTGCGCTTGGACCACAGCAGAGGCTTCTCTCAGCCGATCGAGTTCTGGGTGGTTCAGCGCAAAGCGAACGCCCGTATCGTTTTCATTATCGGTGAAGTCGAATGTGATCTCTTCAGCATCTTGAATCGGTCCGACAAACTCCCGGATGGATTCTGAAATCTCTCTTGTCGACAGCAATTCCGGACGCGCTTCTGGTGGCACCAGGCCGATCCAGGCTTGGATTCGACTATTCGAAGCGACAATCGACGATCCATTGATCACGCCGCCTTCATAGTCACCGCGCGACTGCGCCATCTCGCTCGCCCAGTCCGCGTTCAGTTTGGTCTGCGCCGAGTCGACACCGGCCTGCAGCTGATCGCGAACTTGCAGCGTTCGCGAGAACGGTGTTCCGTCCGGCATATCGATCGTCACCTGAACCAGATCACTTTCGATCTCTGGCATAAACTTAAACGGCACGATCCGGTTACCGACCAGCATGATCGCGAAGGTGAAGATGATAAAGAAGAAAACAATCGTCGCGTAGCGCATGCGCAAAGCAAACTCCAGCACAGGCTTATAAATGTGCTGAGCGAACCAAAGCAGGCTGTCTGCAATGCGCTGCTGGAAACGCGCCAGAGCGTTTTGTTTGGTCCGGTCTTCGCGCTTCATGTGAGACAAGTGCGCCGGCAGGATGAACATACATTCGATGATCGAGAAGATCAGCGAGGCGATCACCACGAACGTAATCTGCTGGGTGAAGGCCCG
>CAYNUI010000061.1:6488-8299 GCA_964400185.1 uncultured Hyphomonas sp. | reverse complement strand
TCGAGAAGATCAGCGAGGCGATCACCACGAACGTAATCTGCTGGGTGAAGGCCCGTGTTGGACCGGTCAGCATCGCCCATGGCGCAAACGCAATAATGGTGGTGATGACGCCGAACACGACAGGTTTAAAGACCAATTGCGTGCCGACAATCGCGGCATCTAAGCCTTCTCGTCGGCCGCTTTCGACCTCGCGGTGTATGTTTTCACCGACGACAATGGCATCATCGACGATCACCCCGATCACCAAGAGGACAGCAAAGGTCGATAGCACGTTCCACGACACCCCAAAGAGCGGCATCAGCATGATCCCGCCAGCAAAGGCGGTGATGATTCCGACCGTCACCCAGAAAGCAACGATGGGGCGAAGGAAGAGGATCAGAACCAGCATCACCAGCACGGCGCCCAACAGGGCCGATTCAGAGATGAGCTTCATCCGCGCCTGGAAAGGCTGCGCATTGTTCCAGAGGATATCAATCTTCATCCCGTCCGGAAGAATGCCGGTCGCCGGATTGTTAGCGCGCTCAATATAATCGAGGAAGCCGTCCGCATAATTGACGATGTCCATCTCGTCCGGCTGCACGACCATGACAAAAGCGGTTGGGCGATTGTCAAAAGTCGCTTTCAGATCTGCGTCGACAAAGCCGTCAATCACTTCAGCCACATCGCCGACGCGGATCGTGCCTTGATCGTTTGATTGACGCACAATGATCCGCTCGAATTGTTCTTGGGTGTCGGCCAGCGCGCGGGCTGTGACCGAGACATCGCCAACCGCGGAGCGGATTTGTCCACCTGACGAATTGAGAGACGATTGACGGATCGCTTGGGCGACTTCTGTGAAGCTCATGCCATAACGACGAAGGGCGTCCTCAGAGACTTCAATCGAAACCTCTTCATCCAAGACGCCTTGCAGCACGGCCAGTTCGCCACCCGTCGTTTCAGCGATATCATCGCGCACGTCATCGGCGACGCGTTTCAAAGTCAGCGGGTCGACATCGCCGTGAATGGCCATGCCGAAATACCAATCGCGCTGTTCCCAGCGCGTCACTTGCGGTCGGAACGCCGCTTGCGGGAGATTGTTGATCTGATCGACGCGAAGCTTAATCTCGTCGATAAACTCCTTCATATCGATATCATCGCGCCCGCGAATATTGACGACTGCGAAGCTCTCGCGCGCGACAGATGTGATCCGATCCAGGCCATCAATATCAGCGACCGCCTCTTCGATCCGCGTGATGATCTGTTCTTCGACATCCTGGGGAGACGCGCCCTGCCACGTCATGGTCACTGAGGCGCCTGCAACCGGCACCACAGGGAACATTTCACGTTCCATCTGGTTGAAACCGAGCACGCCGCCGACAAAGGCAACGACCATTAAGAGGTTTGCAGCGACCGCGTTACGAGCGAACCAGGCGACCATACCAAGCATTATTGACCTCCATCGCTGCCCGCAGATGCGAACCTATCTGTATCGATGGCGGCGATGCCGGTTTCGGCCTCATCGTTCGATTGCGCCGCTTCATTGTGATTTTTGATCGTGCCATCCTCGAGACGCTCCAGGATGGTGATGCTCATGCCGTCATTCGAGCCGCGGATCGGGCTGACAATGGCAAGATCGCCAACATCAACCTGGTCGCTGCGGAACCATGCACCTTCGGTTGAACTGTGCACGAGATCGACTGCAAAGATGCGCAGCTCACCGGCTTCAGGTTCGCCGATGAAGATATTGTCGCCGCCGCGAATAGCGGACCGCGGCGCACGCAAGAGGCCTGCAATCTTGGTCCCTGCGACTTCGGCAGTGACGAACAGGCCTG
>CAYNUI010000061.1:0-6388 GCA_964400185.1 uncultured Hyphomonas sp. | reverse complement strand
CCATATGGGTCATTCAATTCTGCAATCACATTGATCAAACGTGTTTGCGGATTAACCGACGCAGAGGTCCGCGTGACGCGGCCATTCCATTGGCGCTGTTGACCAGCAACCGATGCAGAAAAGACGACTTCTGGCCCTGGCGATGCAGCGCTTTCAGCAAAGGCAAGCGGCAGCCCCAATTGGCCGAGCTCATCGTCGGTAATCGGAAGGGCAACCTCAACAATGTCGGTCGCGAACACGCGGCCGAGCGACTGACCTGGCGATGCAAACTGTCCAACATCGACATTCTCTTCGCGCACGCGGCCATCGAATGGCGCAATCACGGCCGTGCGGCGCAAGGCGAGTTCTGCGTCTTGAAGCTGCGCTTTAGCAGATTCAAGCGAGGCGCGCGCTTCAGCGAGTTGCGGCTCGCGGCGGGCCAGCGGACTGGAATCTGTGATGCCTAGATTTTCAAGATCAACGCGAGCGATTTCAGCTTCGGCTTCTTCACGCGCGAGACGCTGTTCGGCGCTGGCGACGCCGGATTGAGCGCGCACAACATCAAGACGGTAGTCAGCATCTTCCACCCGGACCAAGACCTGACCGCGGCGGATGAAGCCGCCATCAATAAAGTCTGGTGAGACAAAGGCGATCCGTCCAGCCACTTGCGGCGCTACGACCAATTCGCGCTGCGGACGAACCTCGCCCTGCGCGATGATCGTAAAGTTCAGATCATCCTCTTGAACCTGCTCAGCGAAGACCGAGAGGCCAGCAAACTTTTCATCCGCCTGCTCCGGTTCCGGCTTCAGGAACTGGATCGTGGCGAAGGCGAGGAATGCCATGCCCGCGAGCGCGGCGACTGCGACAATAATGGTGATGAAACGACTCATGGGAGGATGGCCTCTTCCGGGCTGTTTGTGTTCGCAGAGACGGGATCGGCCGGCTCCGTCACCGGCAAACCGCCCCCAAGGGCTAGATGAAATGACACGCGATTAGACGCGCGGGCGGAGCGAGCGGCGAGGACATTGCTTTCAGCTGTCAGGCGCCGCGTTTGAGAATCAATCAGGTTGAAAATCGACACCAAGCCATTGGTGTACTGGCGGGTGGCGAGTTCTTCCGCGAGACGGGCTTCTTCTAAAGCGCGAATTTGAGCTTCTTCTTGTTGCGCCAACAGAGAGTCGGCGGCAAGCGAGTCTTCGACCTCGCGCCAAGCGGTCAGCACCGTGGCGGCGTAATTCTCAACCGAGGCGCGTGCGCTTGCGACCGCTGCATCCCGATCCGCGTCCAAAGCCCCGCCATTAAAGATGGGCTGCGCCAGGGTCGCGATGAGAACGGCGGCAATTCTAGAAGGATCAAAGACGTCTGCGAGGTCGGCTTCGCTATTCGACAGTGAACCCGTCAGGCGCAGACTTGGCAGCATGGCAAGACGGGCTTGTTCGGCGCGCAGACCCGCCGCCACAACCCGCGCTTCTGCGGCTGCAATATCGGGGCGACGCGTCAGCAATAGAGTCGGGTTGCCTGCCGAAGGTAACGCTGGCAGCTCTGGCAATTGCGCCAGCGCATCAAGTTCAGCGCTCGGGTAGCGGCCAAGTAAAATCTCTAAACGGCGCGATGCGTTTTGGCTGGCCAGACGCTGACCTGCGATTGCCGCTTCGGCTGAGGCTTGTGTCGTCCGCGCTGTGCGCACATCGAGCGCTGAGGCGAGGCCTCGCGACAGACGTCGCTCGGTCAGTTCAAGGGCGCGGGTCCGTGCTTCAAAGGTTTGGACCGCAACGCGCTCCTGGGCCAGAGCTTCGTTTAAATCAAACCAGGCAATAGCCGTTTGCGCGGCAAGCGCGAGACGCGCCGAGGCGAGGTCGGCTTCACTGGCGGCGAGATCCGCATCCGCAGCATCAATACTGGCGCGGAGGCGACCCCAAAGATCAAGCTCCCAATTGAGATCGAGGCCCAATCCGTAGGTCTCGCTAGAACTCCGATCATCGGTCAACGGGCTGTAAGTGTCGCGGCCCGTCGCCGAGGCAGACGCGGAGACACTTGGAAGCGTGCGACCATAGACGCTGCGCGCCTGAGCGCGCGCCGCTTCAACGGCGTAGAATTGCGACCGGATGGACGGGTTGGCGACCAAAGCTTCGCCGACCAAGGCGACGAGGATGTCATCATTAAACTGCGCGAGCCAATCGGTCTGAGGCGCTTCACCTGAGACTCCCGAAGCAGCCCAGGTCTCTGGAGCGTCTGGCGCAACTGGAAACACAACGGCTTGTTCCCCGCCAAGGCTTGGCAGAGACGGCACGCTTGCACATGCGCCGAGCAATAGGGCTCCAAATACGATACTCGCCTGCTTCATAGATTACCTTCTCCGCCTAGAGGCCCGCTTTACGCCCGCACTACTCGACTGTCAACAAATAATTATCGTTTTTCAATAATGATGAAAAAGCTTTCAGACTTGCTCATCCCGACACGCTATGTATACGCGCTGAACGCGCATACGGACCAAGATCTAGCAGAAAGCGGGCGGCGATGTCAGAAAAAATTCGACAAATTCCGCCGGATCCGCCGCGGAGATTTCGAGATTTTTTCGTCCTCTCGTCCGGCGCTGTTGCCGTTCTTGCCCTGCTCTATCTGACGGGTGCCATCGGCCTCGTTGAATGGATCACTGGCGCGATCGTGATGTCGGCCGGGGCGCTCGCATATTATGTTGGCTCGGCGCCAACCTCACAGAACACGCCGACCCCGCAAGTGCTGGAACCCGCGGCGCCCATGCCAGCGCCCCCCTATGAAGACGGTGTGGAGTCCTTCATTCTTGCGCTGCCCCTCCCGGCGCTCGTCATTGGCGACGATTCAATGATCACGACAGCTAATGTCTATGCCCGGAACTTGTTTCGTGTCGCCAATGCGAACCAGAGCTTTTCCAGCGCCATGCTGCGCCAACCCGATCTCTTAGCAGCTGCAGAGCGCGTCGCCCGCGATGGTGCAAATGAGCGCGTTGAGTTTACCCAGCACGGCGACGCTGAGGTCTGGATGGCGCATGTCCGCCCCGGCCTCGAACACGGCTCCGTGCTGATGGTGTTTGAAGATCTGACGGCTGTACGCCGGGCCGAACGCGCCCGAGCGGACTTTCTCGCTAATGCCAGCCACGAGCTGCGGACGCCGCTCACCGCGATCGGTGGCTTCATCGAAACCATGCGAGGGCCAGCAAAGGATGATCACGACGCCTGGGATGGCTTCCTTGAAATCATGGCCCAACAAACCGAGCGGATGAAACGCTTGGTCGCCGACCTTCTGTCTCTGTCGCGGATTGAGTTTAGCGAGCACCGCGCCCCGAAAACCCAAGTTGAGGTGGTAGACCTGGTCCGCGAAACCAGCAAAGCGCTGACCCCGCTCGCTGAAGAAGCGGGCATCAAACTCATCTTTCATGCACCGGATCAAACCGTTCGTGCCATCGCAGATGATGACGAGATCGCCCAGGTTGTGCAGAACCTCGGCAGCAACGCGATCAAATATGCGGGCGAAAAAGGCGAGGTCGAAATCTCGGTCGGGATCGCGCCGACCATGGCAGAAGCCGCGACTGCCTGCAGTCGGCAGTCTGAAGACGCCAATCGGTCTTTGCTCCTTCAGCCTTACGCCTCGTCCGAAGCGCCGGCCTTCTGGGTGCGCGTGAGCGATACCGGTGTCGGCATTTCAGAACAACACTTGCCTCGGCTTGGCGAGCGCTTCTACCGCGTCGATGAAAGCCGCGGTGGCAAGATTGAAGGCACCGGCCTCGGCCTCGCCATCGTCAAACACATTATGGCGCGCCATCGCGGCGGCCTCGCTGTTGAAAGCCGAGAAGGGGATGGGACGGCCTTTGGCGTCTGGATGCCTCGCCTACGCGATGACCCTGCAAGCGAAACCGTATAATCCGCCGCCCGCCAGTGCGCTCAAAATCGTGCATGCCGATGAGCACATCGTTGTCTGCGACAAGCCGAGCGGCTTGCTCAGCGTTCCGGGCCGCGGCCCCGAAAAGGCATTTTGTGCCAGCAACCTGCTGGCCGAGCTTTATGGTGAGATCTTTGTCGTCCACCGCTTAGACATGGACACCTCCGGCTGCATGGTCGTAGCGCGGTCGTTGGACGTACAACGTGCGCTCTCGCGCCAGTTTGAGAAGCGACAAGTGGAAAAGACCTATCACGCGCTCCTCGAAGGCACACTTTATCCCGATACAGGCACGGTCGATGCGGCGATCGCCAAATTCTCACATCAGCGCCCGCTTCGCCACCTTGATCCGGACGGTCGCGAAGCCATAACGCACTGGCGGGTCATGGAACGCGCCCAGGGATCGACCCGCGTTGAACTCACCCCAAAGACGGGGCGATCGCATCAATTGCGATTGCATATGCAACACCTCAGGCACCCGATTTTGGGGGATGTCTTTTATGGTGATCCAGACTCGCATGAGCGTCTTTGCTTGCATGCGACAGTGCTGCGCTTTGACCATCCTGCCACGGACGAAAAATTGACCCTCTCAACCCCGGTGCCGTTTTAACTGTAAGGGGTCGCCCTCAATCAGCGTTAATGTCACATATGTGTCAACGAGCCGATGTAAGAGCGCCAATTTGCAACGACTGAATCCCTTATGCTGCAAGCTCTAGGACACCTACCGGTAGGCTGGCTGCTGATCGCACCTCTGGCTGCGGCAGGATTCTTTGCATTTACGATTGGTCGTACCGAAGTGGCCGCCCTGCCAACGGGATCGACGGTCTCAGCGCGATTGAACTCTCAGCCGAACTATCACGGCTATTTCCTCGCCTTCTGCACGACGCTTCCCGCAGCTTGTGTGTTCTTGCTTTATCTGATGTCGGCGGAGGGCTTTGCCCGCGGTGTCTTGCAATCCGAATTGCCCACCTTCTTACTGGATCGCGGCAGCGACCAGGTGGATCTCTTCATTGAACGGGTCGCCAATCATGCGCAGAGCCGAGGGCGCGACCTAACCGGGATTGAGCTCTTCGACGCGAGCGTCGACCGCTATGCGCAACTGAAAGGCCAAGCGCGTTTGCTGGCTGTGTTCTTAGCCGTCCTTGCTTCTCTGGGCGGGTTCTTTTTGGGCCGCCGCCAGCTCGGACGCAGCTTCCCAGCCCGCAGCTATGTTGAGCGCATCATCACGGGTCTCCTGTTTATCTGCGCCGGGATCGCGGTTCTAACCACGGTTGGAATTGTTCTGTCGCTGGTCTTCGAAACCGTACGCTTTTTCAGCCTGCCCGACGGCCCCGGTGTGTTTGAGTTTTTGTTTGGCACCAATTGGAACGCTCAGACCGGACAGAATTTTGGCGCGGTCCCGCTCTTCTTCGGCACGCTCATGATCGCGGCGCTTGCCATGTGTGTGGCGGTCCCGATCGGACTCTTCTCAGCCATCTATCTCTCTGAATATGCGAGCCCGCGCTTTCGCTCTTGGGCCAAACCGATTTTGGAATTGCTCGCTGGCATCCCGACGGTGGTCTATGGGTTTTTCGCTGCGACCTTAATCGCGCCCTTGGTGCGCGGGTTTGCGCAATGGGTGAACGCCCTGCCCTTCACACCGGAAGACTTCCTCGCGGCCCAACCGACCAATGCGCTGGCAGCAGGTCTGATCATGGGCGTGATGATCATTCCATTTGTCAGCTCGCTCTCCGATGACGTGATCAATGCGGTCCCACAACCCTTGCGAGACGGCGCGCTGGCCATGGGCGCAACGCGCTCTGAGACAATCAAGCAAGTCGTCCTGCCGGCCGCCCTTCCTGGCATCATCGCGGCCGTCCTATTGGCTGTGTCGCGAGCCATTGGCGAGACGATGATCGTTGTCATGGCGGCGGGTGGCCGGGCGCTGATCACGCTCGACCCAACCTCAGACATTACAACCGTGACCTATCAGATCGTGTCCTTGCTGACCGGCGACACGTCTTTCGATAGCGCCAAAACGGTTTCCGCCTTCGCGCTTGGATTTGTGCTCTTCGGGGTCACGCTCGTCTTCAACATCATCGCGCTGCGCGTGGTCGAACGGTATCGGGAAGCTTATGACTGAGCCGCTGATCACCCCTCCGACCCCGCGCATTGAGCGCCTGAGGCAGCGCCACAATGCCGAGCGGCGCTTCCAATTCTATGGCCAGTTTGCCATTGCGAGCGCGATCTCCTTCTTAGCCGTGCTCTTGCTTTCCATCGGCTGGAAGGCGATTTCGGCATTCGCCCATTATGAGCTCACGTTGGAGATTGATCGCCCGGACTTTGCCGAGCGCACCGACCTCTCGGTGACTGACCTTAATCTCGCGGTTCGCGACGAATTGCTCGACCTGTTTCCCGAATTGTCGGCGGGCCGGATGCAGCGCGCCGACCTGTTTGGCCTCACCCCGCGGCTTTCGATTTTGCCGCTGACGCGGCGCTTACAGCAAGACCCAAGCCT
>CAYNUI010000060.1:0-12330 GCA_964400185.1 uncultured Hyphomonas sp. | reverse complement strand
GCTCCACCAGTTCCTCCAGTGGCTGGTCCGCGCTTGGCGGGCAAGTCCGCAACCCACATGTCCTCGATCGAAACCCATGCGGCTCAAGCTCCGGATCAGGGGCGGCGATTGCGGCCTCCCTCGCGGCGGGTGCGGTTGGTACAGAAACTAATGGCTCCATCATTTGTCCGTCCAACGTCAACGGTATTGTCGGGTTCAAGCCAACGGTCGGTATCATCTCTCAAGCTCTCATTATCCCGATTTCCTTTTCCCAGGACACCGCGGGACCGATGACTAAAACAGTTCGCGGCGCCGCCTTGATGATGAATGCCATGGCGAACGGCGAGGTCGCAGTAGACTATGTTGCGGCGCTGGATGAGAATAGCTTGGCCGGAAAGCGGATTGGCGTTGCGCGGTTTTCTCAAGGTGAGAATGCCGACATTGTCGCGCGGTTCGACGCCGCGCTCGCCGTGTTGGAATCCCAAGGAGCGGAATTGGTTGAGATCGAAGAGTTCGACATCAATGACGCGCTTTTTTGGCCGAACTCGCTTGGTGTCTTGCTGTTCGAGCTGAAAGCCACGCTGAATGACTATCTTGCCTCCACGCCCGATACCGTAACGACGCGAACCTTGGCGGATCTTATCGCTTTCAACGAGGCAGAAGCCGACATTGAGCTCGCCCTGTTCGATCAAGATCTGTTCGAGCAAGCCGAAGCCTTGGGAACGCTGGAGGATGCAGCATATGCAGCCTCGCTGAACATGGTCCAGACTGCAACGCGCGAGAAGGGGATCGATCTGCTCTTGGCCGAATATGATGTTGATGCCTTAGTGTCACCTTCCGGCCCGATTAGCCCGCAGCATGATCCCGCCGAAGGCGACCAGTGGCCAGATTGGGCAGGGATTGGTTATCTCGCTGCCATCGCCGGCTATCCGCATATCACCGTCCCAAATGGAACGGCCAATCACGTCCCGCTCGGCTTCTCGATCATCGGCGCGAAGGACCAAGATGCTGAGATATTGTCGCTTGGGTATGCCTTCGAACAAGCGGGTGGGGTGCGCGTGGAGCCCGAATTTCGCGAGACCGTATCGACCGAGGAATAGGCGGGTTTAAGTAACCAGTCGCTTGAGGTAGTCGCCATATTCATTCGGGTGAGCGGCTGCCAGCTTCTTCACTTGCGCCTTGTCGATCAGGCCTATGTGGTAGGCAACTTCTTCAGGACAGGCGATTTTTGTGCCGGTCCGCTTCTCCACGGCGTGAACATATTCTGAGGCTTGCAGAAGGCCATCAAACGTCCCTGCATCGAGCCAAGCTGTTCCGCGTGGCAGGACTTTTAAGTTCAGCGCGCCGCGTTCGAGATAGGCATTGTTGACGCTGGTGATCTCTATTTCGCCGCGTTTTGACGGTTTCACACTTTTCGCAATCTCCACGACCTCATTATTGTAAAAATAGAGGCCGGTGACGGCGAGATTGCTCTTTGGGTTTTTAGGCTTCTCTTCGATCGAGATAACTTTGCCGCTCTCGTCTTGCTCAACAACGCCAAAGCTGGATGGATTGGCGACGGTGTAGCCAAAGACGGTCGCTCCTGTATTGCCCTTATTGATTGCTTCGAGTTGTTCGCCGAGGCCCGCGCCGTGGAAGATATTATCGCCGAGCGCCAGCGCGCAGGGGTCGTCGCCGATAAAGTCTTCGCCAATCAGGAACGCATCCGCGAGGCCACGCGGCTCATCTTGTTCAGCATATTGAAAACGCACACCCCAATCTTCGCCACTGCCGAGAAGCTCCTTGAAAGAGGGAAGCGCTTGCGGGGTCGAGATGATGAGAAAGTCTGTGACGCCCGCCAGCATCAGCGTGGTGATCGGATGATAGATCATAGGCTTGTCATAGACGGGAAAGAGCTGCTTGGAGATGCCGCGTGTGATCGGATAAAGCCGGGTCCCGCGACCGCCTGCCAGAATGATACCCTTCATGCTATTGCATCCCTCTTTCCAGGAGACGCCTTAGAGTCTCTTGTGCCGCAATTGTCCAGTCGCGCGGTGTGATTCCGAAGGTCTCAGTAATTTTGCTCGTCGACAATACTGAGTAGGCTGGTCGCGTGGCAGGCGTTGGATAGGCGCTTGTCGGAATGCGCTTGAGTTGTGTAACCGTCTCGTGTCGCTCATCGAACGCCGAGAAAGTGAGGGCCGCAAAATCCGCCCAAGAACACGTGCCCGCGGAAACGAAATGATAAGTGCCCCAAAACTCTCGGTCAGGCTCGTTCAAAATCGAGCTCGCTATGTCGAGCAGCGCGTCGGCAATGTCTAAGGCCGATGTTGGGACCCCTAACTGGTCATCGACCACGGACGCCTCCCCGCGCTCCTCGGCGAGCCGCAACATGGTTGTGACGAAGTTCGGCTGGTGGGGACCGTAGACCCAGCTGGTGCGCAAAATGATGTGAGCGTCCGTTTCCGCCTGAACCCCGATTTCTCCGGCTAACTTTGAAGCGCCATAGACGCTCAAAGGGGCCGTAGGATCATCTTCACGATAGGGCTCAGTCGCTGTGCCATCAAACACATAATCTGTGGAGATATGAAGAAGTGGTATTCCAGTTCTGGCGCACATGCGCGCAAGCGTGGTCGGGGCGTCCGCGTTCAAAGCGAACGCCGCATCTTTGTCCGTCTCGGCCCCATCGACTTGGGTGTAAGCCGCGGCATTTATGACGATGCGAGGTTGGAATCTCTCAATAGCGGCTTCGACGGTTTCCGGCCGTAGCAAGTCCAGGTCAGGGCGGCCCAAACAGACCAACTCGACCGTTCTTTCGCTCGCCCGCTCGGCAAGCGCTTGGGCGATCTGGCCGGATTTTCCAATGCAGAGAAGGGTCATTCTACGGGTCCGCCGGTCGCATTGCCGCGATCAATTCAAGTCTTTCAGCGCCGGCAGCTTTTTGTCTTTATCAGACAATGCTAAGCTCAAACCCTCGAGCGGCCAATCCACGCCGATATCAGGATCATCCCAGGCCAAACCACCTTCATCGCCCGGGCTGTAATAGTCAGTTACCTTGTACTGAACATGGCAATCCGGCGTGAGCGTCAGATAGCCATGCGCGAAGCCTTCCGGAATATATAATTGCGCGCCATTGTCGGCGGATAGTTCCACGCTGACATGCTGTCCAAAACTCGGAGACCCATCGCGAATATCAACCGCGACATCAAATATCGCGCCATGCGTACACCGAATGAGCTTGGCTTGCGCCTTTGGTGCACGCTGGAAGTGCAGACCGCGCAGGACACCCGCTTCAGCGGAATAGGCGTGATTGTCTTGGACAAACGGACCGGTGATGTCGTTTTCCTGAAAGACGTTCTCGCGAAAGGTCTCGGAGAAGAAGCCGCGTGTATCGCCAAACCGTTTCGGCGTGACGAGGATCACATCTGGGATGGCAAGGCGTTGGAATTTCACGTCTGAGCGCTCCCAGTTAAACCGGACCCTCGATAACGATGAATCTGTCGCAAATGCAATGGCATGGGTCTCACAAAAATGAGTAAGGATCGATATCCACTGCGACCCGAGCGGCGCTCGGAAGTTTCAGGCTGTTCAACCATGTCGCCATATAGGCAGAGAGATCGATATCGCGTGTGGCGGTGATCAGAAATCTTAAACGATGGCGCCCCCGGAGAATGCTAATGGGCGCCGGCGCTGGGCCATAAACCGTCACGCCGTCTCCATTGGGAGCGGCTTTTCCTGCAAGCACACCGATCTCTTTGGCCATTGCTGCGTCCGGAGCCGACATGACCAAAGCTGCCATGCGCCCAAAGGGCGGGAGGGTCAGTTCCTCACGTACATCCCGCTCAATCTTTAAAAAGCCGTCGCGGTCGCCAGCGGCGAGGGCTTGCATGGCCGGATTGTCCGGTTGATAGGTCTGTATCAGCGCGCGGCCTGGTCGCTCCGCTCGTCCGGCGCGTCCCGCCACTTGGCTGAGGAGTTGATAGGTGCGTTCCCCGGCGCGGAGGTCTCCGCCCTGAAGTCCGCTATCGGCGTCAACCACGCCGACCAAGGTGAGATTTGGGAAGTTGTGGCCTTTAGCGACGATCTGAGTTCCCACCAAAACATCGATCTCGCCATCGGCCATACGCTCAACAATGCCGCGCGTGGCCTCTCCCCCCATCGCTGTATCGGAAGAGAAGATCTCAACATTCGCCTGCGGCAGCAGCACGCGCACCTCTTCGGCGACCCGTTCAACGCCAGGCCCAACCCCCATAAGCGAGTCTTTGGCGCCGCACATGGGGCAATTGTCGGGTTTGGGCATGGACCATCCTGTGAGGTGGCAGACCAAACGATTTGTGTAGCGGTGTTCGGTCAGCCAGCTTTCTGTACCTGGGCTCTTTAGGCGTTCGCCGCAGGCTTTGCAGATCACCAATGGGGCATAGCCGCGTCGGTTCAGGAAAAGGAGGCTTTGCTCGCCTTCTTCATACGTCGCGACCAAGCCTTTTGAGAGGACCGGAGAGAGCCAATTCCCGCGTTCCGGCGTGTTCGATCTCAGATCCACCAAATGCATATCCGGCAAACGCGCGGCGCCCGGACGGGCTGAGAGTTTGAGGCGTTTGTAGCGTCCCGTCTCAGCGTTCACGACCGTTTCAAGCGCAGGTGTTGCAGACGCGAGAATGACTGTCGCCTCTTCAAGTTTCGCCCGCATCACCGCCATATCACGGGCGTGGTAGCGAACCCCGTCTTCTTGCTTAAAACTGGAATCATGCTCCTCATCGACAATGATCAGCTTCAAGTTTGAAAAGGGCAGGAAAAGCGCAGATCGTGCGCCGGTAACGATGCGGGCACGACCATGGGCGACCTCTCGCCAGGTCCGCCGTCTTTGTTGGTCGCTCAATGACGAATGCCAAGGCGCTGGCCCGGCTCCAAATCGTGCTTCGAAGCGCTCAAACACGGCTTGGGTGAGGGCAATCTCCGGCAAGAGCACCAAGACTTGCGCGGTCGGGTCTTTCGCCAGGGCCTCTGAAATGGCCTCGAAATAGACCTCGGTTTTGCCGGAGCCCGTAATCCCATCCAGCAAGAACGGTTGATAGCCGCCAGATTTCACGGCGTCGCGGAGGTCCTGGCCGGCGGCGGCTTGTTCGCTCGTAAGGGCCGGTCCGGATCGGTGCGGGTCCGGAGCAGGGTAGGGGAGGTCTGTGTGTTTCGTTTCAGCTTGTAGACTGCCCGCTTCGGCAAGACCTTTGATAACCGAGCTAGAAACGTCTGCCGCGCGCGCGAGTTCTGCCGCTGTTGCGGGGCCGATCGATGCCGCCACGGCGAGCACCTTCTCACGCGCCGGCGTCATGCGATTAGTGCGGTGGCCGGTTGGTGCGTAGACGGTTTGGGTCGGTGAAGGAGATAGGCCGCCCCGCGCGCGCAGCGCCATTCCCAGCACCTGGCCCGGCCCAGCCACATTGTACCGGGCGCAAAACTCGATGAAGCGGCGCATGCTAGGAGGCATGGGCGGGGCTGAGAAAACGCTGGCGACGGTTTTTAGCTCGCGATCAGGATCTGCTTCAACAATGTCCCACACCACGCCCGTGCGTTCATGCTTTCCCAGAGGCGCACGAACATACGATCCGACCGTTACGGCCATACCCTCCGGAATGGCATAGTCGAACGGCTCAGGAAGCGGCAATGGAAAGAGGATGCGGGCCGATTGCATCTGCTCTCCATAGCAGAGCGCGCGGGGACGGAAACCTGCCATTAAGCATGATCAGCGAGATTTACGACTATGGCGCTTCTAGACGGCTTTTTAGACTATGTAGAACGCGAGCAACGCCTCGCGGAGAATACGGTAGAGGCGTATCGCAGTGATCTCGCCGAATTTATGGGCTTTCTACGTGGGCATCTTGAAACTGAGCCCGGCATACGCGCTTTCGCTGAGTTGCAGGCGCGAGATATCCGCGCCTTTCTCGCGCATCGCCGCCGTGACGGGCTCGCAGATGCTTCGATTGCCCGGCAGCTCTCTGCGATTAAGAGTTTCTATCGCTGGCTTGATCGAAATCACGGTGTCGAGAACCCTGAAATCGCGTTCTTAACCGGACCGAAGCGTGGTCAGCGCCTGCCGCGCCCCGTCTCCGAGACCGCGGCAAAGGACATGCTTGATCATGCCGAGCTCCTTCAAGAAGAGCCCTGGATTGCTGCGCGAGACGTTGCCGCTTTGAGCTTGATGTATGGCGCGGGCTTACGGATCTCTGAGGCGTTAGACCTTCAGGGCGATGTGAAATCCGCGCCTGAGCGCCTGCGGATCAAAGGCAAAGGCGGCAAGGTGCGGATCGTCCCGATTATTCCGGCCTTGCGAGACGCGATAACCGACTATGCCCGTTTGTGCCCATATGCGTTGAGCGCGCGCACGCCGCTTTTTTACGGCGCCCGCGGCAAACGTTTGCAAGCGCCGGTCCTGCGCAAGCAAGTCCAGATTTTAAGGGGGGCATTGGGCCTCACCGAAAGCGCGACGCCACATGCCTTGCGGCATAGTTTTGCAACGCATTTATTGGCGAATGGTGCAGACTTGAGGGCGATCCAAACGCTATTGGGCCATGCGAGCCTGTCGACCACGCAGGTCTATACCGGTGTTGAAGCTGGGCATCTGCGAAAGGTCCACGCGAGCGCGCACCCGCGGGGGTAGCTAGCGCGTCTCAAAACGGAAACTCCGTTTGCTAACTCATTGCGAGGTCAGAAAAGGCAGATACGAAGTGATATAGCATACTAGCAGGTACGTGTTCGCAAGTGGCATTGGTCCCAAGGTCTAGCTCGTCTATCCATAAGCCTGCATGGGAATCTCGCGTATGCGCGCGAATTAAAGTCGAAAAAACCGAATGGCTCTTTGCTGTTTGTTTCATCGACAGGTAAGCTCTAAAACGCTCCAATTGGTGCCAAAGCCGACTATTCTTATCAGTGACGCTTCCGTCTGCGCGAACAGCGTTGTAGGCCAATCCAGTCCCAGGATTAATTCCGCTCTTATCCGCGCGCTTGATTAATCGGCGTCGCCAGCTGCCCGTGTCGTGGCCGGTGAGCGCTTCATACTGATGCAGTAGCGTTGCCCATTCATAGTGGTGGCCAGGCTCCCAAATGACGTCCTGCTCCGCGCTATCCAAACTCCAATCCTCAGTGAAAAATTCCGCCATAATATCATTGGCCGGGTTGAAGAACTTGCATTCGAAAAGCCGCACAATTTCGGCGGCGCGCTCGAGCGCCTCCTTGCACCCGGTTGCATGGTGGTAAGCCATCATGGCTTCCAAAAGATGCATATGAGGATTTGCGCGGCGAGGCAGCACCGCGGGTTTAGCCTCAAACCAACCGCCATTTTCTGGGTCTTTGAGGTTTTGATCAATAAAGGCAATCGCATCATCGGCGATTTTCAGGCCAGTTTCGTTGCCTGTGATCTGATAGGCGGTGGCACCGGCCAAGATCATAAAGGCGTGGTCGTACAGGTCCCGCTTGTCGTTGATGGGCGTTCCGTCAGGTTTGGTCGTATGGACCCATCCGCCCTCGGGATGCCGGATCTTTGTATCGATATAGGCGAGGCCTTTATCGACCAAATCGCGCGCTTTTTCAGCGCCCGGCCAACCCATTTCAATGGCCTTGGCAAACGTAAAGACTTGGCGGGCTTGCACGCGCACGCGGCGATTGGCGGCAAAATCGGGTTTACCGTCCATACTCAACTGTTCGACGAAACCGCCATTTTCAGGATCCCAAGCTTTCTCTGACCAAACCTCGAAAGCCGTCCAGAGCCAATCACGAGACCGATCAATGAGCGATTGCGGGAGACCTAGCGTATGGCGATGCTTTTGGGCCTCAGCGCCGAGTGACTTAACCGCGCCGGCGTCATCAATGGGCGTCACCAGGACTTCGTCGCCAGTTGCGATGATGGCAAGATCACTGACGCCGCTCACGGTGACGAGCGGGCCTTCTGAGCGAACGTATAGACCGGTGCTGTCTTGGGCGATGACCGGACCAACCGTTGCATTCTCGCTCGGACCTTCGGTCATGAGTTCGTGCAGTGCCGGATATCCACCCACATCGCTCCAATCCATATCGACCGGAACCATCTCGACATTTGTTGCGTGTTCCATCACCGCAAAATCAATCGAGATGCTTGGGGTTGTCTCGAAAGCCTGTTCATCGAGCAGAATACGCGCGCGACTTGTATCTCCCATGGCGCGCTTCGTACCCGCTAAAACGTCGGGCGCGTGCGCCGCCAATGCTTCCAGCATGGTGCTTGCCTTGAACAGGAAAATGCCGGCATTCCAAAAGTAAGTGCCCGCTTTGAGATAGGCCTCGGCATCGGCGAGAGGGGGTTTCTCGACGAAGGTTTCGACCGCGATCGCGGTATTTAACTCTGCCTCCCCGGCGGCTTTAATATAGCCATATCCGGTCGCTGGATGGGTTGGCTTGATGCCGAAGGTGACAATCGCACCCCGCTCGGCGGCATCAGCCGCGGCGACGATTGCGCGATGGAAGGCGGGAACATTTCGAATGCTGTGATCGGCCGACAGGATCAGGACCAGATCATCAGGTTTATAAGCAAGGCATGCGGCCGCAACTGCAGGGGCAGAGTTGCGCCCTAAGGGCTCAAGAATTTGTCGTGCCTCGGGTAAGTTAACCGAAAGCAGCGTTTCATGTTTTGCTGAGCCGACAACGAGAGGTTTTGCAAAAGAGACAGCCGCTTCATGGGACGAGGTGAACCGGTCGGCGGTCTCCTCAATCATGCTTCTATCAGACGTCAACGCCAGAAACTGTTTGGGTGTGCTCGGCGTCGACAAGGGCCATAGGCGTGTGCCCGATCCGCCGCACAGAATGACAGGATGAACAATTTGGCTCATTCGGATTTCCCACTCAGATCCCTGGAAATCGAGGTCACACGATTCCTTCCGTCCTATTGCAGATTCCGTGCCTGAATTACGAGAGGGAAAATTTATGGCTGCGCTAAATGTGCTTGGCGCAACGTCGCGCGACTGCAACGCCTTAGCTCAGCCTGATTCTGATCGACCTCATCGCGCGATCTGCGGTTCGGGGTATTGGAGAGCTATTGGCACGATAGACCTTGTAAGGAGCCTCCCTGGCCGACACTTGCGCAAAATCTAGCAATAGCGGGTCCAATGGTCGAGGAACCACGCCGCGAACTGTCCCAAGCCATCCTTCAATCCAGTTTTTGGGTCATAGTCTAACTCAGTGCGAGCCCGATCGATGTCAGCCCAAGTTTTTTCCAGGTCACCACGTTGCATCGGTAAGTAAGCTTTCTCGGCTTCAGCACCAATTCCAGCCTCGGTAAATCGTATAAGATCTACCAATTGTTCGGGTTTGTCATTGCCGAGATTATAGACGCGATGGGGAACGATGGGGTCAAAATTGCGCGCTGGCTTGTCGAGGGCAGCGAGGATGCCAGAGACAATGTCATCGATGTAAGTGAAGTCGCGGCTCATCTTGCCATGATTGAAGACTTGGATGGGTTCGCCCTTGAGAATCTTCTCTGCAAAGATCCAATACGCCATGTCGGGACGACCCCAAGGGCCGTAAACTGTGAAGAAACGCAGTCCAGTCAGCGATAAGCCATGCAGGTGTGCATAAGAGCGCGCCATGAGTTCGTTCGATTTTTTGGTTGCGCCGTAGAATGAGACCGGATCGTCTGTGAGGTCTGTTTCAGCGAACGGGGTCTTGGTGTTTCCGCCGTAGATCGAAGACGAAGACGCATAGACCATATTGTCAACTTGAAGCTCGCGAGCGAGTTCGAGCATTGCAAAATGGCCATTCAGGTTGGCATCGACATACGCACCTGGATTCTCCAAAGAATACCGTACACCGGCTTGAGCCGCGAGGTGGAGAATTTTTTCCGGTCTATGGTCGCCAAGCGCCGCTTTCAAAGCATCGAGCGAGGCAACATCAGCTTTTTGAAAAGAGAAGCCGTCCATGGCTGTAAGTCTTTCGAGCCGATCGTGTTTCAATTTTGGCGTATAATAGGGATTGAGATTGTCGATCCCGATTACCTCATGACCGGCCAGCAACAGAGCCTGCGCCGCGTGTGCGCCAATAAAGCCTGCAGCTCCAGTTACCAGAATGGTCATCCACTTCCCCAAAACATCTCAAGTCTTGTTCGATCCATGCAAAAATAGGTCCGTTCGAGCGAAAAACGCACATCCTTGCTGAGATTTTATGAACGGTCGACGGCGTGCATGGCGAAATGCGGTCGAGGATCGCACGCAATCTGTCGATCTGGCTTGGAAATGTTGGCTCGATTGACTAGGAGCAAATCGATCGAAACGTTCACGCGCTTGGGCCTTACTCATGAAAACACTGATCGTCATTCCATCTCGTTACGCGTCGACGCGATTCCCGCAAAAGCCTCTGCATGAAATCGCTGGGAAATCGCTGTTGGCACGCGTTGCGGCGATCGCTGATATTTGCGCGTCCAACCACGCTGATGTTTCATATGTCGTCGCCACAGATCATGAGACGATTGAAACCCACGCAAATGAGATTGGGGTTCCTGTTATCATGACGGATCCTGATTTGCCCTCTGGGACCGACCGTGCTCTCGCCGCTGCAAATCTAGCCGCACCAGATGCAGAGTTTGTCGTCAACTTACAAGGAGATGCACCGTTCACGCCGCCAAGCTACATCTCCGCCATTATCGAAGCGGGGCGTGCGTCGACGCTTGATGCCGTGACTCCCATTGTGCAACTGTCCTGGGACGCTTTGGATGAGGTGCGCGAGCAAAAAACGGAAACGCCTTTTTCCGGCACGTCTTGCATCGTCAATGCGCAAGATGAAGCGTTATGGTTCTCAAAGAAAATTCTTCCAGCGATCCGGAAAGAGGATCAATTGCGAGTAAAGACGCCGATGTCACCGGTTTGGCGACACATTGGACTCTACGGCTACAAACGCGCGGCGCTAGAGCGGTTTGTGAGCCTTCCAGAAGGACACTATGAGCGGTTGGAGGGCCTCGAACAGCTTCGTTTTCTAGAAAACGGCATGCGTATTCAAGCAGTAAAGGTCGATCCATCTCCCACCGCGATGTGGGGCATTGATACGCCGCAGGATGCGGCACATGCAGAAAATCTCATCGCGGAGCATGGTGAACCGCTGGCTGAGTTTGCAAGATGACCGATATTTACATCGTTCGGCACGGAAACACGTTTGATAAAGGCGACCTCGTCACGCGCGTAGGGGCGCGGACAGACTTACCGCTTTCGAGCTCTGGTCTGATGCAGGCCGAAACCCTGGCGGATCATTTCAAAGCCATTGCCCCGCAAGGCTTTTCGAAGGCCTATTGCAGCCCGCTTGTCCGAACACGCCAAACCGCCGAGATGATCCTGCAACACGCCTTCGCGTCGCCGACGCTTGAGGCACTCGAATTCTTGCGGGAGGTTGATTATGGGCCGGATGAAAACCAACCGGAAGATCAAGTCGTCGCACGGATCGGCGAAGCGGCTTTGAAGGCTTGGGAAACCAAAGCCGTCCCGCCACCCGGCTGGCAGATTGACCCGGATGCCTTGCGTACGGCATGGCGCGACCTGTTTGAGGCCCTGTCTGCAATGACGGGCGCTTTGCCGGTATTAATTGTGACGTCAAACGGCATCGCCCGCTTTTTGCTAGACGTCCTCACCGAATTCGAGACCCAACCCGATTCGATTAAACTAAAAACCGGCGCCTATGGACGGGTGCGGGCCGTGCCCGGATCAACCCGGCTCATTGACTGGAACATTCGGCCCTAATTGACGATCTCGTGGATCGCTTTGAGCTCTTTGAGCAATGGTTCTGCGGCGTCCAATGGCAGGCAGCTAGGCCCGTCACACAGGGCTTTGTCGGGATCGGTGTGAAACTCTAAGAAGACCCCATCGGCTCCAGCTGCAATGGCGGATTTTGCAATCGTGCTAACGCCTTCACGTCGTCCACCGGTTGAAGCACCCGCTGTGCGCGGGTCTGCGCCAGGCAGTTGTACGGCATGGGTCGCATCAATGGTGACCGGACAGCCGAGTGCTTGCATTTGTTGAATGCCAAGCATGTCGACGACGAGATTGTTGTAACCAAAACTGGTGCCGCGCTCGCAGAGGATCACGCGCTCACCGGGTAAGACTTCGCCAATTTTGGAGACGATGTTTTTCACATCCCATGGGGCTAAGAATTGTGCCTTCTTGACCTGAATGGCGCTGCCCGTTTCACCCGCAGCTTTCGCTGTTGCGACGACCAAATCGGTTTGGCGGCAAAGAAAAGCGGGAATCTGAACAATGTCCGCGACTTTAGCGACGCCCTCGGCCTGATACGGCTCATGCAAGTCGGTGCAGATTCCGACACCGAGCTCTTGCTTGATTTCAGCAAGCATCGGCAAACCTTTTTCGAAGCCCGGCC
>CAYNUI010000059.1:0-12381 GCA_964400185.1 uncultured Hyphomonas sp. | reverse complement strand
CGTCTGCGAGTGCAGGCGGCGAGCGCATCAAAGCGAGCCCGCTCGCACGCCGAATCGCCGCGCTGAAAGGCATCGATCTGTCTGTGCTGAAAGGCAAAGGCTCAGGTCCGCATGGCCGGATCGTCAAGAAAGACGTTGAGAATGCTCAGCCGGGCGCGGCACCGTCAGCGCCTGCCAGTGGTGGGGCTCCCGCGTCGCCGGATGGTCTCATCTTGCCGCAGATTTTGGACGACCGTGTCTACGCGCCAGATACCTATCGCCTGGAGCCGCTGGACGGCATGCGCAAGACCGTCGCTAAGCGCCTGACACAGAGCTTCATGCAAGTCCCGCACTTCCCGCTCAATGTCGACATAGCGCTGGATAAACTTCTCGCGGCGCGCAAAGGCATCAATGAAGCGGCGCCTGAGGGCGTGAAGATCTCCGTCAACGATCTGTTGATTAAAGCCTCTGCGCTGGCCTTGATAGAAGAGCCAGATTGCAATGCGTCTTTCACTGACAATGGCATCGCTTATCACAACGGAGCACACATCTCGGTGGCTGTGGCGATTGATGGTGGCTTGATTACCCCCGTCGTCCGCGATGCGGAGAAGAAAGGCCTTGCTGAAATCTCCGCAGAGATGAAAGACCTCGCAACCCGCGCCCGCGAGCGCAAACTGAAGCCACAAGAATACATGGGTGGGACGTTCTCGATCTCAAACCTTGGCATGTTTGGCATCAAATCCTTCGCGTCCATCATCAATCCGCCAGAAGGCATGATCATGTCGGTTGGCGCAGGCGAGAAACGTGCGGTTGTCGGCGAAGACGGATCGATCAAAGCTGCAACGGTGATGAGCGTCACTTTGACCTGCGATCACCGCGTCATCGGTGGCGCAGAAGGCGCAAAATGGCTACAGGCCTTTAAGCGTTTCGTCGAAACGCCGGAAAGCATGTTGCTATAGGGACGCCTGGTCCATGTTCGAACTCAAATGGCCCAATGTGGAAATGACCACAGCGTTGAGCGCTGTCGTTGTCGGCGTTGCCGCACTTGTTGTGGCCGTAGATCAATCGAATATTGCGCGCCAGCAGGCCGACCTCATGGAACGCACGGTGCAAGCTTCGGTCTGGCCAATGGTGCAGTTCGATTTTGAGTCGGACCAGGACATTCGGAACGCGCGGGCGACACTGTCATTGCGCAATTCCGGCGTTGGGCCAGCGATCATTCGCGGTATCGAGCTCAAGAGAGACGGTATCCCTTTGGATGATGTCGAAGCCTATCTGTTGCGCAACTTGGATGTCACTCAAGGCATGCGCTTTGATCTTGATGTCACGCAGGGCACCGGACGGGTTATCTCTGCCGGCGAAGTCGTAGCGATCGGGGATGCTCGATGGGAACTCGCTGTCGGGCAAATCCCGTCCGGCATGCGCGATGCGATCGATACCTATTTTGATGAGTTAGGCGCGATCGATGGCGCTATTTGTTTTTGCTCAGTGTTAGATCAATGCTGGGTCAATCGATCGACGGATTACGCCAATCCGGAACCGGTTGAGGCCTGCACAGATATGAATTTTGGCGAGTTTTAAAGGGTAACAAAGATGGCTGATTTTGACCTGATCGTAATTGGCTCTGGCCCAGGCGGATATGTATCTGCTATTCGCGCCAGCCAGCTTGGAATGAAGACGGCAATCGTGGAGCGCGAGAGCCTTGGTGGCATCTGCCTCAATTGGGGCTGTATTCCAACCAAAGCTTTGTTGCGCTCGGCTGAGGTGCTGCATCTCGCTAAGACGGCCTCTGCATATGGCCTCAAAGTCGACAAAGCAGACTTCGATCTCGAAGGCGTGGTCAAACGTTCACGCGGTGTGGCGGCGCAACTCTCAGGTGGCGTGAAGCATCTGATGAAGAAGAATAAGATCACGGTCATCGAAGGCACGGCGCGCCTGGAGAAGGGCACCGAAGCGCCAAAAGTCGTGGTCAAAGATGCCAAAGGCAAGGACAATACCTACACCGCCAAACATGTCATGCTCGCCACGGGCGCGCGGGCGCGGGCCATTCCGCAAGCCGGGCTCGAACCCGATGGCAAGCTCGTCTGGACCTATCGGGAAGCCATGGTTCCGGATGTGATGCCGAAGCGGCTCTTGGTCATTGGCTCAGGCGCGATTGGGATTGAGTTTGCGAGCTTCTACAATGAGCTTGGCTCTGACGTGACAGTTGTTGAAGCGGTGGATCGTATCCTGCCAGCAGAAGATGCTGAAATCTCAGCCTTCGCGCATAAGTCTTTCGAGAAGCAAGGTCTGACCTTGAAAACCGGCGCGCAGGTCAAAGGCCTCAAGAAAGGCAAAGACAGCGTAACTGCGGAAGTTGTGACCGGTGATAAGACCGAAAAAATCGAAGTGGATCGCGTGATCCTTGCGATCGGGATTGTCGCAAATTCGGAAGGCCTCGGGCTGGAAGAGCTTGGCGTCAAGATCGATCGCACTCATGTCGTTGTGGATGGATTTGGCCGTACCGGCGTCAAAGGCCTCTATGCAATTGGTGATCTTACGGGCGGCCCGTGGTTGGCACACAAGGCGAGCCATGAAGGCGTCATCTGCGTCGAGAAGATCGCAGGTAAGATCGATGATGCGCATCCGTTCGACAATTGGAATGTGCCAGGGTGCACCTACAGCCACCCACAAGTCGCCAGCGTCGGTCTCACCGAAGACGAAGCGAAAAAAACTGGCAAGAAGCTGAAAGTCGGCAAATTCCCGTTTATCGGAAACGGCAAGGCGATTGCGCTTGGTGAGCCTGAGGGCCTCGTCAAAACCATCTTCGACGCAGAGACAGGCGAATTGCTCGGCGCGCATATGGTCGGGGCTGAAGTCACTGAGCTGATCCAAGGCTATGTCATCGCCCGCGAAGGTGAGCTGACCGAGGAAGACTTGATGCACACCGTTTTCCCGCACCCCACCTTGTCAGAGATGATGCACGAAGCGGTGCTCTCAGCTGAGGGCCGCGTCTTACATATGTAGGACGCGCGGGCGGCGAGCGCGCCGCTTATTAGCTACCCATACGCCCCATAGGCCTGACACACGGCCAGCGTGATCTTGTGCATCAGCCGATCGATCTCCTCGAGCGGTTTGATGACTTCTTCATGCAGCTGGTCATAGCCATTGCTTGGACTGCCGGTCATGTGCCCGGCTTCCGTGATGGCGGTCAGTCGCGCCTCTTCCTCGCGGGAGGCCGGGAAGATCTCACAGAGCAGCTTCACCGCATCACTCAGCTCCATGCGTCGGATCAAATGCATGATGTCGACCACGGTGTTTTCATGGCGACGGGACACGGTTGGCAGTTGCCCAGCAAGGGAGAGCGCCTTCATCATCAGAGCTTGGCGGATCGCATGTAGGATGTGCACATCTAACCGTGCCTCACGACGCGCGTCAGCGCTCGGCGTGCGTTCCATATTGGCCAGCATGGGATCAAACTTCGCCAGATCAATCGTCAGCGTGTTGGCGATCGTCTCAATCGAAGCATGCGTTTCGTTGGATTGCAGGAGATAATAGATCCGGCGATAGCTGAGCGCGCGGTCTGGATCATCACAAAACTTGGATGAGATCACCCAGAAGGATGGATCATAGACGCTGGCATAGGCGCGCAAGACTGGGACGCTGGTTGCTGAGCGAGCAATCGAAGCGAGCTTCATAAGCCCCCGCATCCGTGGCGAGTCTTTGATCAGATCATTGACCTGATCTTGCTCGCGTCGCAGTGCCGATCCAATCCCAGCCGCCGTGTTCACGGGCACGCCCAGTTGCTGCAGCGTTGCGTTGTGTGAGATCGCGCGCAGCGACCTTGGACCCGCAGGACCAGAGCTGCGACGTCTTTGGCGAGAACCGGCTTTGACCAAGAAATTGGTGGCGAAATCGTTCAGCAAATGTCCATAGTCCGGATTGGCGAACAGACGCTCGTGCCAACGCCGAAGGGCGCGGTAAAAGTCCCAGACCAAATCGCTTTTGGTATAGAACGGGTCATCCTGACTGTCGTTGGGAGCGGAAAGCAAGTGGTCGGCAAATGCATTATACGTCGCAGTGGCGAGCTTTTCATTGGCGAAATGGAGATACCCGTCGCCGCCCTGGAAACTCACTTCATGGCGCAGTGGCACCCCGCGCTTACGCGATTGCTGGCGTGTCCAATGGCTGAGCAAATGGTCAAAGCGCTGATCGAAACTGCCTGGCCACGCGCCTCGGCCCATAGACTCTCCATGGGTGTTGAAGATGAGAAGCGAGAGACCCGCATCGGCAGCAGCGACGGCACGGCTGATCAGATTGTGGATCCGCTCAATCGCCATGTCGGCTGAGACCTGGCCGATGAAGCGTCCAGCATCCGAGAAGCCCAGCTGCACGCTCACATAGCCGCGGCCTTTGAGGTAAGCGACGTATTCCGGCTCTTGCAGCAATTGCTCAATAAAGCGTCCGCCTGTTTCCAGCGCTTCCGGCGTTTCGAAAAGGGGTGAGATGTCGAGTTGGTGATCGACCCCATATTGCCGCGCGAGATAGAGCGCGCCCATAACGGTCGCCGGGTTCTCACTCTCGGCGATCAAGAAGCGAATGGTTGAATCCGCATCGATATGTTTAAGCAATTGCGCGCACATCATGAACTGCCTTCGCGCGGTCGATTGCTCAAGGAACAGATCGGCGAAATTGACGTTCAAAATTTCTGCGGGTTGAGCGAGCTGAGAGAGCTTGTTCAAAGCGATCCTGCCAAGGTCTCGATTTTCAGTTTCGAGCCCGATATCGCGGCTGATAACCGTGCGGATCTGTTCGGCATTTAGACGCAAGTGAATACGGGCTGTGCCAAGCTTCAGCGCGTCCATTGTCGCGGCGAGCACGAGGATATCGGTGGCAAGATCGTCATCGTCTGCGGCGCCGCCCGTTTCTCTCAGCGTATTGATGATCGGTTGAATATGGATCAGGCGATCAGGGTGCTCGGCGGTCAGTTGGTTGGCCGCGGCAACTAGGCGATCTGGCTGGGTTAAGTCGTGGCTGAAAATTTCCGCTTCCGTTTCCGTCAACGTGGCGGCTCGCGACAGCATGCCCTGCAATCGCTCCAACTCCGAGGCGATCTCGCCGTCCGCGCGTGCAATGAGCGCTGCAAGCGCTTCAGTGTATCGCTTAAGTTGCGTCGCTTTTTCAGACAGGCGGAGTGCAAAGGATTGCGACCAATGGATATCCGTGCGCCCATCAAGGTCATAACCCACCCAGCTGGCGAGGGTCGGCAAAGCCGGGATCAGACGTCTCCATCGGTCTGGGAATGCGGCTCGCGCCGTCGCAAACACAGAGGTCGCGTAAGCAGAGAGGGCCGATTGCGCGTGCGTGATGGTATCCTGGACCTCGGCATGTTCACCGGGTAGCGAAATCGACGCTGACCATTCGCGTCCATCTTCTTTCATCGCTTCTTTCAAAGCGGCCGCACTCTCAGCAGAGTTGGTCGATGCGTGTTCGGCAAAGGCCGCCCGTTGAGACTGCGACAGCGCAAAAGTTGGGTGACCAGTGAACACGATGCCACCGGCAGGGGTTTCCATACTCGTCTTGAACGCGTCCCAGCCAAGATCCGCGATCTCTCGCAAGCGAGATTTGATATCGGGTGCATTCTCGTGCTGCTGACGGAACCGGTCGGCGCGTGCCAAAATCAAATCGGCAAAGACGGCTTGGATCGTGCTATCTAAGTCGGAAACATCGAGGTCTTGATTTTCCAAACCGCGAAACAAGTCCTGCGCATAAGCGAAAACAGAGTTTGTTTTTGGGTCGACGCTAATTCGCTCAGCGTGCTCGCGCAGGGCGGCTTTGGCGTCTTCGATGGTCGGGGCAGATTTGTCTAGCGCTGTCATTCGGGTCGTTTAGCCTTGATTTCATACTGAGGCCAGCCCCCGAGAGGGCCGGTTTTGCATTCCTCCGTCACGATAAGGCAGAGACCCCGGTTTGGCACGGACGGAACATCTCAAGAAACTGCGTCATCAGTTTTGACGAGCGCCAGGTCAACCGCCTATAGTGCTTCGAAATTGGCGTCCCGGAGAGGAGGCGGTTGGAGGAAAATATGGCCATTCAAGTGAAGCCCATGGACGGGGTAGGCGCCGAGATTACCGGCATTGATATCAAAGCATTGAGCGATGCAGACTTCGCCGCAGTTCAAGACGCGTTCGCTGAGCATGGCGTCATCTTCTTTCGAGACCAAGACACGAGCGAAGACGATCATATCGCTTTTGCTGAACGCTTTGGCGAGATTAACGTCAATCGCTTCTTCGCCGCGCACCCGGACTATCCGCAGATTGCCTTGGTCGCGAAAGAACCCGATCAGAAAGACAATATTGGCGGCGGCTGGCACACAGACCATTCTTACGATCACGAGCCGGCACTGGGGTCTGTCCTTGTGGCGCGCGAGCTTCCGAAAAGCGGCGGCGACACCATGTTCGCCTCTATGTACAAGGCCTATGAGTCGCTGCCCGACGCGCTCAAGGAGAAGATTGATGGCCTAAGCGCGCTCCATTCGGGCAAGCACATCTTCGGCGAAGGGCCTGATAGTTATTATAAGACAACCGATGCTGGCGCGCTCGACGAAGGCGGCAATCGCATCGGCAATTCGGCGGCCGCGGAAGCGCTTACGGACCCGGTCCATCCGATTGTGATCAAGCATCCGCTAAGCGGCAAGAAAGCCCTCTATGTGAACCCAGCCTTCACCCGTGAAGTGGTGGGTATGGAGAAGTCCGAGAGCGATGAATTGCTCTCAGACCTCTACACACATGTCTTCACCGGTCACGATTTCCATCATCGCTTCCAATGGCAGCCGGGCTCCATCGCGATGTGGGATAATCGTTCAACCTGGCATTGGGCGCTGAACGATTATCAGGGCCAACGGCGCGTCATGCACCGTATCACGATCGAAGGCTGCCCGCTCGCGGCTTAGAATTTTACGCCAACGCCGACTGTTAGCGCATCGGACTCCGTACCAGGAAGTTCGAAGAGGGTGTAATCCGTGCGGAGATAGAGATCTTCGCTCAGGTCGAACTCCGCGCCCGCGCCAACCGCTAGACCGGCCGGCTGGGTGGTATATTGACCGCTACCTCCGGTTCCTGCGACATTGGTGAGCTCAACACTGTATTCTGAAATGAAGGTCCCCAGCCGCACGTGGGTGGATAAGCGTTCGCTGAGCGGTAGGCTTGCGCGTGCGAATATGGCTGCCGAGGCGGTCAAGCCAATTTCCGCCTCACCGCCGACGTTGGCGAGATTGGAGTCATCGTCTTGGACCCCAATCCGTAGATCTCCCTCAACCGATAAGAATTTGTTCAGCTGGTAACCGGCGCGAGCGCCAATCGTCGGGATGCTTAAATCATCTGCGTCAAAGTATTCTAACTCGTCGGGACTATCGACGCCGATAATACCTTCAACATACCACCCTTCAGCAGAAGCGGTGATGGGGGCTAGAACCAAAAAACAAGCGATTGGGAGGATACGAGTATGTGTCTGCATAACATTCTGTCCGATACAAAAATGGTTACGCAGCCCCCGTGCGTTCGCGCAATCCGGCGCGACGCACAAGTCATAATTCGAATTATTACAAAAAAATCAGTAAGTTACAGAATGTTTAGGTAGACGGCCTTACGCGATCATTCCGCCATCCAACACAATTGTGTGCCCGTCGACCCAAGCGCCAGCCCGTGAAGAAAGGAAGATGGCCGTTCCCGCAACATCTTTCGGTTCACCCGCGCGCTTACGCGGGATTTGCGCGACGGTGGCGTTGTAGATCGCGTCATTGCTGGTCGCCATTTTGGTCATATTGCTGGGGAAGAACCCCGGCGCGATGCCGTTCACACTGATATTGTCAGCTGCAAGATCTGTCGCGAGATGTTTGGTGAGGTGAACCACGCCGGATTTACTCGCCGAGTAAGCATAAGCTGGCATGCCTGGATTATCAAAGCCATGGATGGAGGCGATGTTGATCACGCGGGCAGGGTCTTCCTGCGTGCCCTTGGCGCGCAGAAGTGGCAGCGCTTTTTGCGTCATGAAGAAGATCGATTTGATGTTGATGCTCATCACTTTGTCCCAGCCATCTTCTGGAAACTCATCGATCGGCACGACCCAATTCGCGCCTGCATTATTGACCAGGATGTCGATATGATCCTCCTGCTCGGACACTGCGGCGACTAGGCTTTCAATGCCTGCAACTGTGGAGAGGTCTGCCGCGATCGGGATGCAGGTGCCATGCTCAGAAAGCTCTTCGGCTTTGGCTTTCAGTGGGCCCTCTTTGCGGGCGGAAATATAGGTCTTCACGCCATTTTCGACGAACCCTTGAGCGATCATCGCGCCAATGCCGCTTGAGCCTCCGGTCACGATTGCGGTTTTTCCAGAGATATCAAAAAGGGATTTCATAGCAGCTCTCCTGATGCTCATACTTGCCGCAAACTGTAGCAGGCGTGGTCGGTTGTCCATCGTGACCCTGCGCCATCGAGAGATTATTCAACTTAAGCTGAGCCTTAGGGGTGGTTCGTCTGCGGGAAATAGCATACGGACGGCGCGCCTCCCGAAACTTAAGCGAGCGCCCTAATGGCCCGATCTACTTTTTCTGCGTTCGCAGACCGTATCAATTTGACCGCGTGGACGCAGACGCAACGCGCTACCTTCACCCCGGACCGGATCCGGATTGAAGTGCTGGCCGGCCTCACCGTCGCGCTCGCCCTGGTTCCGGAAGCGGTTGCGTTCGCCTTCGTCGCGGGGGTCGAGCCCCTGGTTGGGCTCTATGCTGCATTCTTGGTGGGACTGATCACAGCTGTCATGGGCGGACGCCCAGGCATGATTTCGGGCGCCACAGGCGCACTTGCCGTCGTTATGGTGGCCTTGGTGGCGCAGCATGGCGTTCAGTATCTCTTCGCGACCGTTGTTTTAATGGGCATCCTGCAAGTTGCAGCCGGCGTTTTTAAGCTCGGCAAGTTTATCCGGTTGGTGCCGCATCCAGTCATGCTTGGGTTTGTGAATGGTCTCGCCATCGTGATCTTCCTCGCTCAATTGGGGCAGTTCCAAGTGCCCGGCACAGCGCATCCAGACGGACATAGTTTCCTACCAAATGGAGACTGGCTACCAGGCCCTGAAATGGCGATCATGCTGACGCTGATTGGCGTCACCATGCTGATCATTTGGGGGCTGCCAAAGCTCACTAAAGTCATTCCAGCGCCCTTGGCAGGCATCGCTGTTGTCGCGGCTTTGGTGATTGGCTTTCAGATTAACACGCCCGTGGTGGGCGATCTTGCCAGCATTAAAGGCGGCCTTCCGGACTTCCATATTCCCGCTGTCCCGCTGAACTGGGAGACGATGGAAATCATACTGCCCTATGCAATCATTCTTGCAGCCATCGGCCTCATCGAGAGCCTGCTGACCCTGAACCTGGTCGGTGAGATCACCAATCAGCGCGGCGGCGCATCGCAGGAATGCGTGGCGCAAGGTACCGCCAATGTCGTGACCGGCTTCTTCGGCGGCATGGGCGGTTGCGCGATGATCGGCCAGTCCATGATCAACGTGAAATCAGGCGGCCGGACGCGCCTTTCTGGTCTCTCGGCGGCTCTGTTCTTATTGGCGTTTATCCTGATTGGCTCGAAGTGGATTGAGATGATCCCGCTCGCCGCCTTGGTCGGCGTGATGTTTATGGTCGTGATCGGCACCTTCGCCTGGAACAGCCTGCGCATCATGTCGAAGATCCCATGGACCGACGCATTTGTGATCATCCTCGTGACCGCAGTGACGGTTTGGCAGGACTTGGCCGTGGCCGTCGTCGTCGGCGTGATCGTCAGCGCGCTCGCTTATGCCTGGAATAATGCCAAGCGCATCCGCATTCTTCAGCGCGACTCGATCCGTACGCCTGGCGCAACCGTCTATGAGATCGAAGGCCCACTTTTCTTTGGCTCGACCGATGGCTTCGCGGAACTGTTCAATCCTGACGAGGACCCCGATGTCGTGATTGTCGACTTCATGCGGTCTCGCATCGTCGACCAATCTGCGCTGCAAGCGATCGAGGACCTCGCCGCCAAGTATGAGGCGAAAGGCAAGACGCTAAAGCTGCGTCATCTCTCACGCGACTGCCATAAGCTGCTCAGCAAAGCCGGTCAGTTGATGGTGGATAGCGTTGATGATCCCGACTATGAAATCGCAGTCGACTACAATGTGCGCACCGGGATTTTTGGTGGCGGACACTAGACCTCTGGACCCGGTTCGAGGGCTGCGCTAACGCGAGTGCATGAGCAATTCAGTCCTAACAAAGACCGAGGGCGGTGTTGGCTACATCACGCTGAACCGTCCAGATGCGCTGCACGCGCTCAATTTCGACATGTGTGAGACCATCCTGCAGGCGCTTCGCGTCTGGGCGCTCGATCCTGAGGTGGATGTCGTCATGATCGATCATGCTGAGGGCACCCGCGGCTTCTGTGCTGGCGGCGACATCGCCATGCTTCGCGAGAGCGGTCTCAGCGATGGCAAGGAGGCGCGGACCTTCTTTGGCGAAGAGTATCGCATGAATGCGGCGATCAAAGCCTTCCCGAAGCCTTATCTTGCCATCATGGACGGCGTGACCATGGGGGGCGGCGTTGGACTGTCAGTTCACGGTTCGCACCGAATTACGACGGAGCGAACGTTGTTTGCGATGCCAGAGACAGGGATAGGGCTCTTTCCAGATGTTGGCGGCGGTTGGTTCTTGCCTCGGCTGAGCGGCGAACTCGGCACCTGGCTGGCGCTGACTGGCGCCCGCTTAAAAGGCGCAGACGTTGCGGCAGCTCGGGTTGCAACGCACTTCCTACCGTCGGAGCTCATTCCCAATCTCAAGAAACAAATTGCGGATGCCGACTTTTCTGCGGGTGCTGCCGAGATGCTGGGTGAGATCTTGAGCGGGCTCACGCATGCCGTGCCTGCGGGAAGCTTTGAACGGCATATGGATGAGATCAATTCCTGCTTTGCCGGGGACAAGGCCGAGACCATCGTTGCCGCCTTAGAGGCGTCAGGGTCTGACTGGGCGAAAGAGCAGGCGGCGACAATCCGGACCAAGTCACCGGAGACAGTCAAAGTGGCGCTCCGCCAAGTGCGGGAAGGGGCCGCGTGCGCAACTTTCGAAGACAATATGCGTATGGAGTTCCGGATTGGCTGGCGCAAAGTTCAATCGCCAGACTTCATCGAAGGCGTGCGGGCGGTCATCATCGATAAGGATCACGCGCCGAAATGGGCGCCGGATAGTTTAGAAGGCGTCAGCGATGCGGACGTGCAAAAATACTTCGATCCGCTTGGCGATGACGAGTTGATCTTTGACTGATCTGGACACGGAACTGAAGGCTTGGTGCCAGTCTTACATAGAGGCTTTCATGGCCTGGGACGCAGATGCGATTGCGCGCCATTGGACTTTTCCGGCGCTGACCACGCAAGCTGGCCGGTCTTTCTCGTTTAAGTCGGCTGAGCATTTCGCGAAGAACACCAAGCTCCTGATCGGCTTTTATCAGGCACAAGACGTGGCGCGCGTCACCCGCGACCTGGTGTCGTCCCAAATGCTGCACGCCAATGCGGCGGCAATGGTCGTCTCGGATCAGATGTATACAGCCGATGGCTCTACTATTGCCGGTTGGCAAGCCGCTTATGTGTTGCAGCGCGTTGAGGGATCCTGGAAAGCGGTGATGGCGGTCGCGGACGGCGAGACCGAAGCTTGGGCCGCCCGCGGAACGCCGCTCGGAGGCTAGCCTAGAACGTGGCCGAGATAGATGGCTGTGTCACGAATATCAAAGACGAAGGAGATGATGATCACGCTGGTCATCATGATCGCCCAAAACCGGAAGGCTGGGCTGTTGGCTTCGTCTAAAAACGGGCGCCGGGTCAATAAGAGAAACAGCGCAGGACTCCAGAACACCAAATGTCCGAGCGCAATCGCACCGCCGAGAAATGGCCAGCCGAGTGACCTGACAATGACAGGTGTCAGCGGCACTGACACCATAATGCCGCCAATCGCCCAGCGCGCGATCGGATGTTTGCGTACAAAGAACAAGCTGGACAGGAAAGTCGCGCCTAACAAGATCAACCAGATCTGAACCCAGAGCGGTGTCGCGGCGATCCCTGCGCCGCTGGAGAAGCGTTGAAGGGCGCCGTGGCCGGACTCGTATGAGGATTCATCCACCGCCGCGAAAGCAAGCGGGGTGTAGAGGGCAATCATGGTGAATGCCGCAAGACTATATTTTTTAAGCATGGGGAGCCCCATTTAGGCGGAAAACCGCGTATTTAGCCCCTAGTGGTAACTATTTCGGGGGTTCTGTTAACGAATACAAGCCCGAAAGAAGATCTGCTTAACGAAATATAAGGTCCATTGCTGTAAATCTACTCAAACTACAACAAAAGTTGAGTGGTGATGGTAATGACAAT
>CAYNUI010000058.1:7576-12412 GCA_964400185.1 uncultured Hyphomonas sp. | reverse complement strand
CGCAGGTAAGAACCCGTTAAGTCTATTCGAAGCAACGAGGTCTTGATTGGTGATGGGACACAGTAACCTCATTGTGAACCGGACGAAAAGCCCCCTTTTGCGGTTTTCCTGCTCGAATCTAGGCTCAGACAGTAAAATTCGCCTTAAAGTATTTTTATCTAACTAATTATCCACTTAAAACGGCCTCAGCGGCCTCCAAAACGGCGTCTGCATGGCCTTTGACGCGAACTTTTCGCCAGGCTTCAGCGATCGTACCGTCTGAGAGAATCAGAAAGGTCGAGCGTTCGATCCCCATATATTTCTTGCCGTACATGTTCTTCTCCACCCAAACGCCAAATTGTTCGCACGCATCATGGTCTTCATCGCTGCCGAGGATCACCGTGAGCTCTTTTTTTGTTTTGAAGTTCGCGTGACTTTTCAAACTGTCTTTCGAAACCCCGATGATCTGAGTGCCGAGGGCCTCAAATTTGGACTTTAGTGCCGAAAAATCGATCGACTCTGTTGTGCAGCCCGGGGTGTTGTCGCGCGGATAAAAATAGACGACATGCGCAGCACCGGCGGGTTTGCCCAAATTGATGGTTTCTTCATCGCTGACTGGAATTGTCACATTTGGAGCTTTGTCGCCTTTTTCTGGTCGGTTTGTCATGACATATCTTTCGTGTTTTGGCAGGAAGCGCTCGGTTTTGATGCCGCAAGGCAGTGTGTTGATTATTTGGAGCATTTGACTTGGTTCGCCAGACCACAAAAGTCATTATTTTAGAAATCCTGGGCGTCATCTCCCTCGTGTTGATGGCGGCGATCGGGATTTTTGCTTTCATGCTCGCGAGCGGCCCGGTTGAGCTCGGTATTTTTCGTGATGACGTTGAGCGGGCGATCACAGACTCCCGCAATGGACGTCCGGTCACGGTCGAACGCCTCACATTGCAATGGTCTCCCGGAGAGCGTCGCCTGTTTGTGGTGGCCGATGGGCTGTCGCTGAAGGATAAGGACGGGACAGAAGCGGGCTATGCGCGTACGGCCGAACTGACGCTCGATGCCGGGTCCATTCTTCTCGGACGAGTCGAGGTCATCAATGCCGATATGACGTCAGGCTGGCTCGCCATCCAAAATGTCGGTCCCAATCAATGGACCGTGGCTGGAGATCCTCTTCCAGAGATTAGAGCTGCAGCTTTGCCGCAAACACCTGAGGAGTGGCTCGAACGCACCAATTCTATCCTTGGGGATGTACTCGTTGGCCTCGAAACCCTGAACGGCCAATTCTCGCTCGAGGGTATAGAGTTCAGTGAGTTCGATGTGCGCATCCTTGATCCGGAGCGCAATGCGATCGGCGCTGTCACCGATGCATCGGGACTCGTCGCAAATCTTGAGACCGACCTTCGGCTTGAATTTTCAGGCAGTGGCGAAGGGATTGGCCTTCCGGACCTCTTTTCAATTTCACTCGATACGTTTGATGGGTTTCAATCCCTGAAGACGGCGATCGATGTTGGCGTGCTCCCGGTGAGTGAACTGGTTGAGCGGTTCGGCGCGGTCGGGTTTGAGAGCAGCGACCTCGCGCTCGCGACCTCCTTCAATGCTGAGGTCGAACGCGAGGGCGGTCTGAAGAGTGTTGGCGCATCCGTTGTGCGGGTCGATGGAGCTTTGGTTTCAGATACGCTTGATCTGACGGTCAGTGATGTCTCAGCGAGTCTGAAATACCTGACCGCTGAAGACGCCATCCAAATCGATTATCTGCAATTGGAGTCCGAACGGCTCGCCGGTCGCTTCCAGGGCAAGCTGACGAATGTCCTCGCCAAGAACGCTCTCCGACGCCTGGAGCTTCAGTCGGAGCAGATGACGCCGGACATGTCCGGCATGTTTGAAGCGCCTTGGACGATTGAAGACTTCTCTCTGACCGCGGATCTTTCGGATGATTTCACCATTCTCGTCGTCGACTCTTTGCAGGCCGATCTTGATGGCGCACGCTTGCAGGCCAGCGGTGAGTTTGATTGGGGCGCTGAACATGAAGAAGGCGAGCTGCCATTCACTCTAGATGTCACAGCTGAACTGGTTGGAGACATTTCGAAGGAAACCATTCTCGCCTATTGGCCGGTCAATCTTGGACGCGGCGCACGCAACTGGCTGATCGAAAATCTACAAGAAGGCACAGCGACGGAGGCCACCGCCGTCGTCAGCATCAAGCCGGACAGTATGGCCGAAGGCTATCTACGCGAAGAAGACCTTGCGGTGAACTTCTCATTCAAAGATGGGGTCGTCAGCTTCTTAAGTGATATGCCGCCGGTCGAAAACGCGGTCGGGACTGGGCGCGTGGGCGGCAACAGTCTCGACATTCGTGTGGTCAGCGCAACCTATGATGATTGGGTCATTCAAACCGGTGCTGTCGAGTTTCCGGCGTTCAACCCGCGCGGTGAGAGTTTCATTGTGACCGCGCTCGGCTCGGGACCAGCCGTGTCGGTGCTGCGTCTATTGTCGAACTCACGCTTGCAACTTCAAGAGCAAACGGGCTTTGATCCCGAACGGGTGAGCGGAGAGGGTACGGCTTCTTTCAGGCTGACGCGTCCAGCCTTGAGCAATGTCCCCTTGGAAGACATGACCATTGAGGTGAAGGGCGAGATCAAAGATGCGGGTCTAAAGGGTGCTGTCGGTCCGATCGACCTTGTCGAAGGCGATGTGAATGTCGACGTGACCTTGGATCGGATGATCCTGACGGGTTTCGGCGATCTTGGCACGTCGCCTATCCAGTTTACGTGGCGAGACGCCTTTGATGATGAAGGTCTGCCCGCGGATCTGTCAGCGACCGCGGTGCTGACATCTGACGTGCTCAATGTGTTCGGTTTGGTCGGCCGCGCCTTCTTGACCGGCGAAGTCCCGGTTGAGATGCAAGGCAAGGTCGGGTCCGCCGGGCTGCAAACGGGAACCTTTGCGTTTGATCTAAGAGAAGCGCGCATCGACCTCGCCGAGATCGATTGGGTGAAACCAGCAGGCGAAGCGGCCCGGGCAACTCTCAACTATACAGGCGACCTTCGACAGCAGGCCGCGGCTTTGCGCGTGGCTGCAGACAATGCCTCGCTGGATGGCGACTTGCGGCTCGCGACCGATGGCCGACTTGAGTCCTTGGAACTGCGCCAACTCTTTATCGAAGATTCCATGGATGTGAACGGACGCATCCTGCGCACTGAAGCCGGCGGGTTCGATGTCCAATTCGCTGGTGCTTACTTGGATATCTCCTCGATCCTGAACGAGCTTGGCGCGGTAGGCGGCCTCGGCGGCGATGGTGGGGAAGGGGTGGATCTCGCTTTCTCGGCGACGGTCGATCGACTGCGTCTGCGCAGAAACTTAGACCTGATCGGCGCCGCACTCTCCGTGAACACAACGAAAGCTGGTGGCTTCCAGCAAATGCGCGCCAGCGGGAACACGCTTGAGGGGGCAACCTTCATTGCCAATCTCGACAATGAGGGGGCGGGGCAGCCGCTCGCCCTTGAACTCAAGACCAGCGATGCGGGTTATCTTGCCAGCGCCTTCTTTGGCGTCGATTTCATCGAAGGCGGCATTTTGGATTTACGCGGCTCTCTGGCGACGCGGGACACGCCCGCAAGGCTGCGGGCAACAATTGAAAACACGCGTCTCACCAATGCGCCATTCTTCACGCAAATCTTGTCGCTTGCCTCTCTGCGCGGCCTGACCGACACGCTTGCTGGAGACGGTGTTCTGTTTTCTCGCATCGAGGCGCCGATCACCATTGGCGGCGGACGTTATGTTCTTGATGGTGCGCGGGCTAGCGGTCCGGCGCTCGGACTCACCGTGAATGGCTGGGTCGGTATCGATGGCCAAGGGATCGATTTGGACGGCGTATTGGTCCCAAGCTTCGGCGTGAACTCTGTTCTTGGCGGCGTTCCAATCATTGGCGACCTCATTGTTGGCCGCCAGGGCGAGGGGATCTTCTCGATCACCTATTCCATCAGCGGTTCTCTCGAAAAGGCCCAAGTGGCGGTGAACCCGCTCTCAGCCGTGACGCCAGGCATCTTGCGCCGGATCTTCGAAAACCCTTCGGATACGTCGATCCCGGAATCTATTCCGGTTGATCCGAACTTGAAGCCGCCAACACCAAAGCTCCCGGATTTGCCGGACGACGAGTTCATTGGCCCGACGCCCGGGAATGAGGGCTAACCTAAACCGGCTTCACCAAGGCGATCCGTTTCTTGCCGACTTGCACTTTGAAGGCCTCAACTTCGCTCAGGATGTCAGCCCAAGCGTGGGTTTGATCGGCAGGGACTTTCTCGTCATTCACCCGCACCGCGCCTTCGCCCATTTTGCGGCGCGCCTCTCCGTTCGACGAAACGAGCTCGCCCGCGCGGAGGAGAGCGGTTGTCGTTGGTCCATCGGCGAAGTCAGCTTTCGCGATTTCGAAGGTCGGCAGATCGGATGAGACGCCACCGCCGGTAAAGGCTTTGCTGGCAGCCGCTTCAGCTTCCTGGGCCGCTTGCGCGCCGTGCAGCATGGTCGTTGCGGCATTGGCGAGCGCGATTTTGGCCTGATTGATCTCGGCGCCTTCAAGCGCTTCGAGCCCGGCGATCTCCTCCAAGGAGAGATCAGTAAACAGTTTCAAGAACCGGCCGACATCGGCGTCTTCGGTGTTGCGCCAGAATTGCCAATATTCGTATGGACTGCGCTTCTCAGCATTGAGCCAAACGGCGCCGTCGGCGGTCTTGCCCATTTTGCCACCGGAGGCCGTCGTGATCAGTGGACTGGTCAGACCGAAGCCTTGATTGCCGTCTGCCTTATGGATGAGATCGGCTCCGCCAACGATGTTCCCCCACTGGTCGGATCCGCCCATCTGCA
>CAYNUI010000058.1:0-7476 GCA_964400185.1 uncultured Hyphomonas sp. | reverse complement strand
ATGAGATCGGCTCCGCCAACGATGTTCCCCCACTGGTCGGATCCGCCCATCTGCAAAAAACAGCCATACCGGCGTGACAGCTCCAAGAAGTCGTACGACTGGAGCAAGAGGTAATTGAACTCGAGGAATGTGTATGGCTGCTCATTGGTCAGGCGCCGCGCGACTGTGTCTTGTTTCACCATCGTGTTGATGGTGAAGAATTTTCCGATGTCGCGTAAAAACTCGATATAGCCGATCTTGCTCAGCCAATCGTCATTGTTGACCATGATCGCATCTGTCGGACCGTCACCGAACGACAAGAATGGCTCGAACGCCTTTTTGATCCCGGCAATGTTCGCGGCGATTTGATCTTCGGTCAAAATTGGACGTGATTTCTCTTTGTCCGTTGGGTCGCCGACCTTGGTTGTTCCACCACCCATCAACACCACGGGCTTACCGCCAGCTTGCTGAAGTCGGCGCAGCATCATGATCCCGACCAGCGAACCGACATGCAGACTGTCTGCTGTGGCATCGAAACCAATGTAAGCGACTGGCACACCGCTCGCGCAGTAGGCGTCGAGCTCGGCTTGGTGGGTGGCTTGCTTAATGTAGCCGCGCTCATCCAACGTGCGCAGAAAGTCTGATTTGTAGTCGCTCATCACAATCGTCCTTGGTGAAGCGGCGCGGTTAGCACGACTGGCCGCAGGTTAGAACCAATAGCGGGCAGAATTTGCAGATTTTTTAGGGGCATCCGGCCCTTGCCCATCAATAGCGATGGAAGCCGGAGGACTGTTCGCGCCAAGCGGAAAGATCCATGTCGAGCTGTTTGTCGAGGTCTTCTGGAGTGGCGTTCGGATCATCGACCCAAAGACGAAGCTCGTCTGAGCCATTGATAATGTCGATCGCCGGATGGCCTTCGGTGTATTCATACTTAAAATCTAAGCCGCGCCAGAGCTCATAGTCTGGATAGAGATTGCGAATGGCCTTGAAAGCGAGCGCCGTGACCCGCCAGGACTTAAACTGGTCCGGATCAAAGAAGTTCATTTCGGCATGGATCTGAAAGCCCTCGCAGAGCTGACCGACATGTTTATGGAAGGTTGGCTCAAACCAAGCCGGGCGCAACTTGCAGCCGGTCAGCCAATGCGGCGCAAGGCGTTCCATCTCCGTGATGAGATCATTTGCTTTAAGGTCCGGCGCGCCGATCACTTCGAGGGCGCGCGTGGTGCCGCGCCCTTCAGAGAGCGTTGCGCCTTCGACCATGACGGTGCCGCCATAGGCCCGCGCCATATTGAGGCTGGCGGCATTTGGGCTTGGATTAACCCAGGCGCGCTCTGTCACCGGCCAGCCAAAACCTGGCCCTTCATTCGGGCTGTAGCCCGTCATCTCAATGACTTCATATTCGACGTCGAGCTTCTCGCGGGCAATGTACCAAGCGCCGAACTCGCCCATGGTCATGCCGTGGACCATTGGGAACTCAGCGGCACCGACAAAGCTCTGCCAGCCGGGCCGAAGGGTGAGGCCATCAATTGGACGTCCGGCGGGATTAGGCCGGTCCAGGACCCAAACCGCTTTGCCATAGCGCGCGGCTTCCTCGAGCACATAAACCAACGTGGTGAGATAAGTGTAGACCCGGCAGCCAAGGTCTTGGAGATCATAAAGGACGACATCGAGCGGTTCGAACATGCGCTCCGTCGGGCGTCGGTGCTCGCCATAGAGAGAGAAGATGGGGATCCCGAGATCAGGATCGCGATAATCCTCAGTCTCGATCATATTGTCTTGCTTATCGCCGCGCATGCCATGCTGGGGCCCGAGCGCGCAGGTTACGTTCACATCGTCCATCGCAGCCAAGGCATAGAGCGAATGATCGAGCGACGCGGTCACCGAGGCGGGATGGCCAACGAGGCCGACCCTTCGTCCGGCGAGACGCGCGCGGAGCGTGTCATCGTGCAAAAGGCGGTCGATCCCAAATTGAATGCTCATGGTCTAATCCAGGGTGAGTGTGAACGTCTCTGATCGGTGAAAATCGGGTGCTTCGCCAAGATGGTCCAGCGCCCAAAAAGAGCGCCCACCGGATTTGGCTTCGAGCACAGCAGTGACCCCTAATTGAAGCGGTTCTGAGGCGATCGCTTGGGGAAGGCTGGGCAGGAAAACGGAAACCGTGAGCGCAGCGTCGGAGACTACGCATTCAATCTGAGGCGGATCGCAAGCGAAATCCTGCATAGCTTCGCGATAGCCCATAAAGGCATAGGCCGCCCAATCGCCGCCGGGCGATAGATTAAACTCCAAATAGCCGTCCGACGTTCCATCCCGCACGAACAATTCGAAACACGTATGTTTCCAAACCTCGTCGCGGCGCTCACCAGGTTCATCCGAGGGGATGGCAAATCGCTGAATGTCACCGCGCGCTTCATAGCGGAGCCGCAAGCCCTCTCCGGAGCGAGCGACGGTCACGGTGAGGCTTTCAATCCCGTCACTTGGATGCGCGGGATGTGGAACAAGAAAGACGGGTTGATCAGACATAGGGCCTCAGGGCTCATCGAAGCTGATGAGGTATCTGATTCAACCTGACTTGTGGACTCAGCGTCAAAGCTAGCCTTGCGGCGTGTTATCTTCTGGCTTGAGCGGCAGCGCGCGCGGGATGGGCGGCTTGCGGCTACCCGCTTTCGCAGCAGCGGCTTCAGCCTCACGACGGAGCTTCTCTTCATCTTCGATCAGGCGACGATCGACATAGGCCGAGCAGAGATCAATGAGATCATCATGCTTGTCCTGGAAGAAGTGGTTCGCACCAGGAATGCTCGCGCGTTCAATCTCTTCGCCTTTTTGAATGCGCACTTTGGTCAGCGCGCGCTCGACATCAGACGGTTTAGAGATCGCATCGCTCTCGCCAGAGATGATTAGGCCCGATGCCGGGCAGGGCGCGAGGAAGCTTAGATCATAGTGATTGGCAGGCGGCGCGATGGCGAGGAAGCCATCAATTTCCGGACGACGCATCAGAAGTTGCAGCGTGATCCAAGCGCCGAACGAATAGCCTGCACACCAGACATAGCGTGGGCTCTCGGTCAGGTTCTCCATATAGTCCAGAACGAAGGCGGCATCTTCAAGCTCACCGATGCCCTGGTCATACACGCCTTGCGACCGACCAACACCGCGTGTGTTGAAGCGCAGCACGCCGAAGCCCTTTTCCTCAAACATTTGATAGAGGCGGATCGTAATCGGGTCTTGCATCGAGCCACCTGCACGGGGATGCGGGTGTAGAATGAGGGCTATAGAAGCGCCTTCATATGGTGGCGGCGTGTAGCGGGCTTCGATCCGGCCCTGAGGGCCTTGAATGAGCATTTCTGCCATGGCGGTCTGTCTCGCTTTCTAGCGGTAAAACTAAGTCGAGCCGGGCCTATAGCGAATCTCGGCGGGCAAATGCAAATTTTTCTTCAGGCGGGCTCGTACGGTGATATATGCGCTGCATGATCTATGCCGATTATAATGCAACTGCACCGGTTCGTCCGGAGGCGAAAGACGCCATGTTGGCGGCGCTCGAGGCGGGTGCGAACCCGTCCAGCGTGCATGGTCCCGGCCGCGCGGCGCGTAAGCTTTTGGAGCAAGCGCGCAGTCAGGTTGCAGTGGCGATCGGGGCGCGGGCGCAAGACGTGGTGTTCACGAGCGGCGGAACCGAAGCCAATGCTCTCGCTTTAAACGGCATCGTTGCGCAGCTGGAGGGTCAGTGCACGCTCTTGGTTTCTGCGATCGAGCATGAGGCCGTGACCAAGAATGCCGGGTATGTCGGCGTTCCTGTTGAGACGGTTTATGTGACGACGGACGGGGTCATCGACTTGAATTGGCTACGGGATCGACTGGCCAAATGGGATCTTGCCAAAGATGGCATGCCGGTCCTAGCGCTGATGATGGCGAACAATGAGACGGGCGTCCTTCAACCGATTGCCGAAGCCGCAACGATGGTTCGTGAGGCTGGCGGTCTTACCCATTGCGATGCCGTGCAAGGGCTCGGCAAAGTCATGGTCAATGTCGGTCTGCTTGGCATCGATTATCTGGCACTCTCGGCGCACAAAGTCGGAGGACCGCAGGGCGTTGGCGCATTGTGGGTGCGTTCTGGCGCGCCGCTCAAACCGGTCCTGTTTGGCGGAGGGCAGGAACGCTCCTTGCGCTCAGGGACCGAGAATCTATCCGGCATCGCGGGCTTTGGTGCGGCGACGGAAGCGGCCATTCGCGACATGCCGAAACTGCAAGCGCTGGCCGCGCATCGCGATGCGATGGAAGCGAGATTGATCGCTGAAGCCAATGTCACCGTGTTCGGAAAAGGCGCGGAGCGATTGGCGCAGACCTCCAACTTCGCCATTCCTGGGTTCCGGGCCGAGACCCAAGTCATGGCGATGGATCTTGGCGGGGTTGCGGTCTCGTCGGGCTCAGCCTGTTCCAGCGGCAAGGTCAAGCGCTCCCTCGTCTTGGCCGCCATGGGCGCGTCCGATGAGCTCGCCGAAAGCGCCATCCGAGTGAGTTTTGGCTGGGCGTCCGAGCCGAGCGACTTTGACGCCGCTGCGGAGGCCTGGCTTCAAGCAGCGCGCCGGACGGTATTGAAAACGGCCTGAGCGAGAAATGAGACTCAAACCGTGCGCTTGTAAGTCCGCACGTTCAATGTTCCACACGCCCCTTCGAGGGAGACCGTGTTCTTTTGGTTCAGCATATTCGACGGGGTGATTTTGCCCTTTTTATCACCCGTGCAGCCGGACGTCGTCTTGAACTTGATGTGGTAGCTACAATTCGGGTCGACCCTGATGCTATAGGATTGTTGGACCGGTAAGTTCTTCGAAATGTTTCGTTTGTCGCTCTGACAGATCCCGTCCGTCGCATGTTGAGTGACGGTCACGGACTTTACCACAACGGTCGCGAGGTTTCGGAGATTGATGCGCGTGCAGTCGCCGCCTTCTTGGCAAAAGTCGGCTTTTGTTTCTGCGGTCGCCGTGCCCAGGACGGCCATGGATGTGAACGATAGAAGAAGAGCTTTTATGAGCATAAGACGACCTTTCTGATCGGTGCTTGAAGCGGTTTTGATGAAAGGACGTCATCGCGACCACTGTCAGGTGTGACAGGGCTCGTCCGCGGTATTGATCAGAAAAGGGTTGAGCTTCGGTCTGGAAGCGCGCTTATTGCGGGTGAAGGATTTGGGAGGATCTCATGAAAACTCGTGCCGCTGTGGCGTTCGAAGCCAAAAAGCCGTTGGAAATCGTCGAGCTGGATCTTGAAGGTCCAAAAGACGGCGAGGTCTTGGTGGAGCTGATGGCGACCGGGATTTGCCATACCGATGCGTATACGCTGGACGGGTTTGATAGCGAAGGGATCTTCCCCAGCATCTTAGGCCATGAAGGCGCTGGCATCGTGCGCGAGGTTGGGGCAGGGGTGACCACCGTGAAGCCAGGCGATCATGTGATCCCGCTCTACATTCCGGAATGTCGCCAATGCAAAGCCTGCCTGTCCGGCAAGACCAATCTCTGCACCTCCATTCGGGCGACACAAGGCAAGGGGCTGATGCCCGATGGAACTTCCCGCTTCTCTTACAAAGGCGAGACCATCTACCATTATATGGGCTGCTCAACCTTTTCGAACTTTACCGTTTTGCCGGAAATCGCGGTGGCGAAAATTCGCGAAGACGCCCCGTTTGATAAAGCCTGTTATGTCGGCTGCGGCGTGACCACGGGCGTCGGAGCTGTGACCAATACGGCGAATGTGCAAGCGGGCGATAATGTCGTCGTCTTCGGACTTGGCGGGATTGGCCTCAATGTTATTCAAGGCGCGAAAATGGTGGGCGCTGACAAGATTGTCGGCGTCGACATCAATGCCGATAAAAAGGAATGGGGTGAGAAGTTCGGCATGACCCATTTCGTCAATCCGCGAGAGGTTAAAGGTTCGCTTGTCGATCATCTGGTTGAGCTGACGGATGGCGGCGCGGATTACTCCTTTGACTGCACCGGCAACACGGACGTGATGCGCGACGCGCTTGAGTGCTGTCATCGCGGCTGGGGCACGAGTGTGATTATCGGCGTGGCTGAAGCTGGCAAAGAGATCTCCACGCGGCCCTTCCAGTTGGTCACCGGTCGGACCTGGAAAGGCACCGCTTTTGGCGGCGCCAAGGGGCGCACCGATGTGCCGAAGATTGTCGAGTGGTACATGAATAAAAAGATCCAAATCGACCCGATGATCACGCATGTTTTATCGCTCGAAGAGATCAACAAAGGCTTCGACTTGATGCATGAAGGCAAAAGCATCCGGTCGGTCGTGGTGTTTTAAACAAGGAGCTTCAGCCAATGTTCTCACATATAATGGTCGGAACCGATAATATTGAGAAATCGAAAGCGTTTTACGATGCCACCTTCCAAGCCCTTGGCGGCAGAGAAGGCATCATCGATCCCAAAGGTCGGTTGATTTACCTCTATAATGACGGGGTGTTTATGGTCTCCCTGCCAATTGATGGTGAGCCGTGCACGCACGGGAATGGGATGACGATTGGCTTGGCGATGGACAGCCCCGAACAGGCCGAAGCTTGGCATGATGCCGGCGTTGCAGCGGGCGGCACATCGATTGAAGACCCTCCAGGCTGGCGTGAGCAACCTTCGGGCAAAATGTATCTCGCTTACTTGCGCGACCCGGATGGCAATAAGCTCTGCGCGCTTCATCGCGGCTAATCGGTCAAAAATCGTGCGGCTTCCTGTCGATTGGGGGTGAAAAAGTCCCCCAACTGCTCCATATTGCGCCTGTGAACTTAGGAGCATGTCATGGATTGCTGCGGCGGCATCGATGAACACGAAGACGATTGCGTAGAAGTCAAAGTCAAAGAGGGCATTGACGAGGACACCGTTGCGGCGGCCAAAGCGCTGGAATCTGAGAATTATTCCGCCGGTTTCGAGACCGAGATCGAGACCGAGTATGCGCCGAAGGGGCTGAACCCTGACATCGTCAAATTCATCTCCGATAAGAAAGAGGAGCCTGAATGGCTGCTTGAATGGCGGATGAAAGCCTATGAGCGCTGGCTCACCATGGAGGAGCCCGATTGGGCCATGGTGCGCTATGAGCCGATCGACTATCAGGACATCTATTATTACGCCGCGCCGAAAGCCGGGGCGAAGTATGAGTCGATCGACGATGTCCCGAAAGAGATCCTCGAGACGTATGAGAAGCTCGGCATTCCGCTTCGCGAGGCCGAAGTCTTGCTCGGCGTGGAAGGCGCCGCTGAAACCGCGATCGAAGCGCGCACCGAAGGCGATCGCCCGAAGGTTGCCGTAGACGCGGTCTTCGACTCTGTCTCGGTCGCGACCACGTTCCGCGAGGAGCTGAAGAAAGCTGGCGTGATCTTCATGTCCATCTCTGAAGCGGTGCACGAGCATCCCGAGCTGGTGAAGAAATATCTCGGCACAGTGGTGCCGCAGTCTGACAATTACTTTGCGACGCTGAACAGCGCCGTCTTCTCTGACGGTACCTTTGTCTATGTCC
>CAYNUI010000057.1:0-12433 GCA_964400185.1 uncultured Hyphomonas sp. | reverse complement strand
TGGGACGAAGAGCTCGCCGAGCGTCTAAAAACCTGGGTTTACGAAGCGGGCGGCCTACGTCCTGCTGACGAGCTCTACCGCAACTTCCGCGGCTCCGACCCAACCATCGAACCGCTGCTGCGCATCCGCGGCTTCGCGACCGATGAGGGCGGCGAGGGCTAAGTTTCGTGTCTTGATTGGAGTGAGAGACGAAAAAAGAAAAAGCCGTCCCGGTTGGGGCGGCTTTTTTGATGGGGGGCGTTTAAGGCGCCTGCACGAGGCCGCGATAGGCGTGCCAGCTCGACAGGCCGATCCAAGGGAAAACGATGATCAGACCTAGGAACCCAGTCGCGATCCCCGTCAGGGTCAGGAGCGCGATGAGGACGGCCCATAGAAGCATTGCTGGGAAGTTGATCAGGACGGTTCTGACGCTGGTGATCAGCGCGATGAAAAAATCGGACTCATCAAGCGTTAGCATCGGCGCGGACACAACCACAATCGCATACGCGATGAATGCGATGACACCGCCGATCACGGTCCCCGTCGCCGCCATTTGAAGCCCTGCGGGCGTGGCAAATAAAAAGGTCAGAAAATCCAAGACCGAACGATGGACCGCAAACGTTGAAAGTCCATAGATCAAGTAAGCGACTTCAACCCAAAGCCCGAAAAGAAAAATCAGCGCGACGCCAAGCATGATCTGGTCTGAACTGAAGCGGCCAAGCGCCACCAATATGTCGGCAAGTTTCGGCTTTCCGCCCGTCTCTAATATCTGGGCGATGCGATACAACCCGGCCGCGATGATCGGGGCGATGATCATGAAACCACCGACCAGGACCAAGAACCAGATGAATTGATTGGTTAGGTAAAGGAACCCCGCCAGGAGCATGCTAACGGCAGCAAGGACAGCACCATAGAGGACGCATAGAAAGGGGGCCGAACGCATGTCGCGCCAGCCGGCCTGCAGCCAGGCAAACGGGGCGCTGAAATGCACACGGTTCACATTCGGGAGGTGGGTGGTTTGCGCCATCAGACACTCCTTCGCCAACTTTATCATGACCAAGTGGCTGTGCCGTAAATACGTACATTCCCGAATTCAAGGCGATCCCAAAACCGATAGCGTGGGTGGATTGGGCGGAAAGAGATGAGAGGCGCAGCATGACCGAAATCGCACTCAATAACGGAGCGGATGTCGACAACGCGCAAGCGCCGGAGAGCCAAGCGCAATATGCGGCTACCATAGGACAACAACGCCACGATCCCGATCGCATTCGCCAATTGTTCGAGAATGGCGAGTATCCGTATAAGTCGAAAATGCGCCGCAAGGCCTATGAGAAACACAAGGCCGAGCTTCAAGTTGAACTCTTGAAAGTTCAGCACTGGGTCCGAGAGACCGGGCAAAAAATCGTCATTCTGTTTGAGGGGCGCGATGCGGCTGGCAAAGGCGGCACCATTAAACGGTTTACCGAGCATCTTAATCCACGCGGCGCTCGCGTGATTGCCTTGGAAAAACCGACAGAAACCGAAAGAGGCCAATGGTATTTCCAACGCTATATTCGACACCTGCCGACTGCCGGGGAGATCGTATTCTTCGACCGCTCTTGGTACAATCGTGCCGGGGTTGAGCGCGTCATGGGGTTTTGCAAGGCAAATGAATATCTCGAATTTATGCGGCAAGTGCCGGATCTGGAGCGCATGTTGACCCGGTCTGGGATCAAACTGTTCAAATACTGGTTCTCGGTCACGCAAGACGAGCAGAGAAAGCGGTTTCACGCCCGCGAGCATGATCCGCTAAAGCACTGGAAACTCTCTCCAATCGACCGCGCCTCGTTGAATCGGTGGGACGATTACACGGAAGCCAAGGAGGCGATGTTTTTCTACACCGATACCGCGGATGCGCCTTGGACAATCGTGAAGTCTTCAGACAAGAAACGCGCGAGAATTAATTGCATGCAGCATTTTCTCGGATCGCTCGACTATCCGAACAAAAACAAGCATGTCGTACGTCCGCCTGATCCTCTGATTGTCGGGATCAGCCAACATGTCATCGGAAATAGTGACCACGTATTGGGCCGATCACTCCATCCTGAGCAAGTTTGAGGTCAGGAGAGAGCAGGTTGCGCTAGTTCTGAGACTCCGCAAAGTCTTTGAGGCCGCTGCCAAACAAAGTCTCCCAACCGCTGGCTGCGCTTTTTGCTGAGGATTCGGTGACATTGCCCATGAGGGCGTCTGACACGATGAGCGCGCTGCCTTGGTCTCGAGCCTCCACACCGAGCTTCAGCATTGAAGTCGTCGGTCCACCCCAATCTGGCGCCATATAGCCCACGAGATAAAGCGCTACGCCGGGGGTGCACATTTGGACTCTGTACCATTCCAGACTGCCAGCGTCTGGCGATTCCTCGAGCAGCTGACCGCCTGTGCGGGGATCGAGAGAGACCTTAGAATTCTCGCCAAGCGCGCGGAAATCAGTCATCCACCACGCGTCGATGTTCTTGGTCATAATCGACCAGACCTCATCCGGAGCGCGCGCGATGCCCACTTCAAACTGGTATTTGATAATCTTTGAGTCCGTCACGTTGATCGCGGTCATGTCTTCCTCTCGGAGTCTGGTTCAGATTCAGCAAGCGTTTTGAGGCGGGCGACGGAGCTGCTGACGCCGTCAATATGGCGGGCGACCCAACTTGTGCAGACCCGTTTGATCGGGTCGGGATTCAAGTAGTTCCAACGTTTTCGCCCGTCAGGTCGAACCCGGATGAGGTCCGCTCCAACTAAGATTCCGATGTGCCGAAGCACCCCTGTTCGCCCAATCGTCGGCAGTAAGTCGACCAGGTCGCCGGTGAGTTTCGGACCGGGAGCAAGCGCTTCGAGAATGAGCCGGCGCTTGCTGTCGCCGAGCGCCGTCCATATGAGGTCTTCTTGGATTTCATTATATGTCATTATTTCGTGACATATTAATTGGAGCCGGATCTGTCAATGGCGGTTTTTTTTATCTCGTGGCTGCATCCGATTAATGGCGACTGCGCATCTAAGCCCATAGGGCGAAATTCCGGAGAGACTTATGAAACGATACATCTGGATCTGTATTGCCATGCTTGTGGCGTGCACAACGAATGCGATCGAGCGGGGGGGGCGATGTCGAGGCACCCGAATCCGGAGACACAATCAAAGTGATGGTCTTGGGGAGTTTTCATTTCCAAGGCTCTACTTCGGATCTCATCAATATTCAGCCTGACAATGTTTTGGCGCCGAACCGCCAAGCAGAACTTCAGGCCTTGAGCCAGGCTCTGCAATCATTTGGCCCGACCGCGATTGTAACGGAGCGGGTGACGGATGCGCCTGACTATCTCGACCCGGTGTTCGCCGAGTTTGGCACAGAGATGTTGGCTACGAATCCCAATGAGCGCGTGCAAATTGCGTATCGTCTGGCCAGCGATGCCAATGTGGATCGCATCTACGGAATTGATGAAGCGTCAGCGGATGGAGAACCCGACTATTTTCCGTTTGGCTCTGTCATGGCGCACGCTGAGAGCTCAGGTCAGATGAACGACCTTCAGGCGCTTCTCGGTGGATTCGAAGCGCGGGCGGAAGCGGAGATGTCACGACTCCAGAGTTTGACGATCGCGGAGGCTTTGCTCGAGGTGAATACGGGGTTCCTATCATCCCCAGAATTCTACTACGCCCTACAAGCTTTCGATCAGGGCGAAACGCAGCCAGGCGCAGAACTGCAAGCCTATTGGTTCATGCGGAACGCCAAGATTTTTTCAAAACTGGAAGACGTGGTGCAACCCGGAGACCGGGTCATCATCGTGTACGGCGCGGGGCATAAGTATTGGCTGGAGAACTTGGTTTCGAATTCGCCTGGGTTCGAACTGATCTCGCCAGACCCCTTTTTGCGCACGGCGAAGTAGAGCTCTTCGCAACCTTTGCTTGTGCGTTCACTGACGACCTAATCCTCTAGCAGTTTGTTCGATCTCGCGCGAAGATATGAAACAAGATCGGCGTATTCGCTATCTGTTAGATGAGGGTTGCGGGCGGGCGAAACGAGGCTCATGAGGCCTAGTCGCTCGCGAACATTGCCTTTGCCCTCGAGCAACAATCGCCTGAACTCTTCATCGGAGTAGAGCGCGATCACACTAAGATCGGGCGTGAAGTTTGGGTAACCTTGCAACTGGTTGTTGTGGCACTCGGTACAGAGATTGCGGGCCAGGTAACGGCCGCGCGCGTGTTCGGGTCCTAGATCGAGAGGTCCGGAAGTCGCAGCCCATTTCAAGCCTAGCGCATGCCCATCTGTGTATCCATCGATCTCCCATTGCACCAGATCAGATGGAAAGGGTTCAAATGGTGGTTGCACGTCTCCGGTTTGTTCGACCGAAAGCAGATAGGTGCTGAGAGATTGCATGTCGGCATCTGACAATGCTCGGTACATCTCGGATGGCATCATCCTTAGCTCGCGATCATCGAGAGCAATGCCCTGTCGGATCGCGCGCTCAAGCGTGTCATGATCGTACTCAGCGACCATCAAACTGAGGTTTGGTGCAATCCATCCCTCATTGAAGGGGCCGCCGGAAAAGTCTGGATTGTGACAACCGGTACACCCCAGTACATCCGCCAGACGCTTACCGTGCTGCGCTTTGCCGTCTTCAGTCTCAGCATCTGCGCCGTCAAATGTTAGAGCTGCACGCTGGTCAGAAGACGTGGTGGGCGCGTTCTGTCCACACGCGGCCAAAGCGATGACTGCGAGGATTGATAGGATCTGGCCAGGAAGGGTCATCGATGCTTGCTCCCGAGTGCCTGCTCATAAGCACATAAATACACAGCGATTGAAAGCCCCCGCAAGTGAGGGGCCATCGGGATCACGCTACGTTATAACAAAACACAAAATACAATAAAAACAAGACTCTATGGATTTCTCTCCTCTCCCATGATATGGACTTCTCCACACTTAGATGCGGAGAGAGCGAATGCGCCATTTCTTGATTTCAGGCCTCTTGGCTGCCGGGCTCAGCGCCTGTACCGGCCTCCCGGGTGAGCATAGTGCAGAGATCCACGGCGATCATACGCATGTCCATGGCGACGGTTGTGGCCACGCGAAAGTCTGGCATGTCGACCATTGGGACTATCTGCATGATGGTCATCTGCACTTTGTCCATGACGGACATGTTGATGAGCATGTGCTTGATGTAAGCGATGTGAACCCAGCGAGCGAAGCGCCGATGGATCCGGCGGTGCACGCGGGGCATATGCACGGCGATGATGGCACGCACATGATGGTGCCGCATGGCGATCACTTTGATTACATTCATGACGGTCACTTGCACTATGTGCATGGCGACCATGTTGACGATCATGGCCCTGTCACGGTCGAAGAGAACAGCTAGTCTGTCTGTGCTTTGGCCTGGCTAGGCGGTTTCAGGCCAAAGCATTTCTGGATTCTTCATCGTCTTGATCTCGAGAATATTATTGTTCGGATCGGCGATGAAAAAGGTTTCTTGCTCATACTTGTCGCCTTTGAATCGGCGATAGGGATCATCAATGTATTCCAGTCCAGCTGCAGCGATGCGGTCTTTGACGGCATCGAAGTCTTCTTGGGTCAGGTGAATACCGAAATGCGGCACCAGAACCGCGCCCATATCAACATCGTGGCGGACGGCAGGAAGCTGCTCCTCGCTTTGGTGAAGCGTCAGCTCATTGCCCCAAAAATTGACATCTTGCCAGCGACCTTCTTCTCGGTTTCCAAGCTCACAGCCCAACACGTCGGTATAGAATTTCAATGTGTTGGATAGGTCGCCCGCAGGAATCGCGAGATGTAGAATCGCAGACATGAATTGCTCCCAAAAATGTCTAATGGTGCAAAATCATAACCGCTATTCTCAAAAGCGAGCAAGGATATCCTTCAGGCGAGCGCCAATTTGTAATTTCGACGCGTCAAGCGCGGTGTGATTCGCATTGTTTTGAGCGCGTCTGCGTTGACCGCGTCGAGGAATTTATCGGCTCGCTTTTTGTCGGACGGCAGCATCATCGCATAGGTATCGAGCGCGTCTTGCAGGCGGAGCAGCGAGAAAGTTCGCGCCGAAATCATGCCTTCGACTCCGCCCGTTTTGAACGGCACCATGCCGACGCCACGCGGAACATCGGCGCGGCGCTCTGCGGTTTCAGCCCATTCGGCGAAACGCTCATTGGTGGCGATCAGGACCGGCAAGTGCTCGGAGAGGGCCGTCTTCAGCATCGGCAAGAGCGTCACCGGAATATCATCGAGCGGCAGCAAGTCGCCACGTTGGCCTTCGCCCGCAATAACCCGTTCAACATATTCCGCGACGCGGGGCGCGGTGGTCTTCATATGCTGGCCGGTAAATTTGTCTCGGTATTGGTGCGCATAAAGCGGCCCGATAAAGGCAAAGTCTGCATAAGAGGCCCGCGTGCCGAGCAAGTAAGGAAGCTTCTCCAAATGCGCTGAAAAGGCGGTGAGGAAGAGCTCATAGGCTTTCTCAACCCCGGGTGCGGTCTCTGGCGTGATGCCGAGCATGGGAACAAAGCTCCTAAAGCGCTGTCCAACCGCTTTTCCGGCTTCATACTGCTCTTCGGTTGTGCCGTCTGGAGCGGCCGACTTGCCGAACTCGCCATAGATCCAGTCTTCATTCTTGTTCCAGCGATAATGCATGGCAGGCAGGGTCAGCCATTCGTCCGCGAACAACTGAAGCAGGTAGGTGACGAATTTTTGCAGCGGCGTTTCCGGGATGGCCGGCGTGTTGCTGGGCTCGCCTTCGAAATGGGTGATGATGTCGGCCGTGTCCTGAACATAAGCGCCTTCTGGGGTTTTCAGGACGGGAATCACAGGCCAGCCAATATTGGCGATGATCTCGGATTTCATGACGTCAGGCGTTGGCGGCGTCTCGGTAAACTCGATGCCTTTCCAGCGCAAATAGGCCCGCGCTTTGCCGGAAAAATAGCTCATATCGCTGCCGAAAAGCGTATAGCCCGTCATGCTCTCTCCCTCATTTCACTCCTGTCATGTTTGGAGCAAAAAACAGATCGCCTGACAAATGAGATTTTTGATAGGCGAGGATTCCTTAACCCAATCACGGCAATGCGGTGAACATTACAGATAAGAAGGCGGCTGGTCACGTTTCCGCCCGATTCTCTGGGGATAGAAGCACTGGTTTGTTTTCAGGCGGCGTGGGCTGCCTGTCAGAAAGATGGAACACACGCATGGAATCACAAGCGTTGGGAGAGGTGACCGCTGAAAGCACCGTCTCCATGGTTGAGCTTTTAATGTCTGCTGACCCGGTTGTGAAACTGGTCCTGATCGCCTTGGTCATCGCAAGTATCTGGTCTTGGGCCGTTGTTGTTGAGAAATTCTTCGCCATTGGCGGCGCCCGAAAAAAGGCTCACGAGTTTGAAGAAGCATTCTGGAACGGTCGCGCGGATGATTATGAAATGCGTCCCGGCCAAAGCCCAAACAATTCTGGTGCACGCTTGTTTGCATCGATCTCTCGCGAATGGCGCGACGCCAAGTCGATTAGCCCAGCCGAGCATGGTGCGCTGGTGGCGCGGGCGGAGCGGTCCTTGCGGGCCACAGTCGATCGCGAGGTGGGCAAAATCTCGAACGGGATCGGTGCGTTGGCGACAATTGGCTCCTCATCGGTTTACATCGGTCTGTTCGGCACCGTTTGGGGCATTATGAACGCCTTCTTGAACATTAGCGCTCAAGAAGACACCAGCCTTGCCGTCGTCGGCGGCCCGATCGCTGAGGCGCTGTTCGCGACTGGCCTTGGTCTCATCGCAGCGATCCCTGCGGTAATTTTCTACAATAAGTTTTCTGGCGACCTGAACCGTTATGCCGACACGCTGGATGCGTTCAGCCAAGACTTGCTTGTGCGTCTTTCGCGCCGCGCCAGCGATGGGCCGGTCTAATGGCGTCGCAACTCGGATCTTCTGGCAGCCGTCGTGGACGGCGTACGTTTAACGCGGAAATCAACGTGACCCCGATGGTCGACGTCATGTTGGTGCTGCTCATCATCTTCATGATCACCGCCACGGCCTTGCAGCGCGGCGTAGAAGTGAACCTGCCCAAAGCTGCGACGAGCAATCTGACCGTACCGAAGACGACACCGCTTCTGGTCACGGTGACTCAAGATGCGAAAGTCTACATTTCAGAAACAGAAATCGAGCTGGACGAGCTAACCTCCAAGCTTCTCGCGATCGCCGGCGAAGGCTACGAGGAGCGGATCTTCCTGCAGGGTGACACCAACGCCGCTTATGGCGAGGTTTTGGCCGTGATGACGCAGATGAAGAATGCTGGCTTTACCAATATCGCTCTGGTGACAGATCCCAAAGCGCGCCGCGAGGAAGGCCAATAGAGCATGCTGCGCGGTTTGCCTGCCTCCATCATTGCGCACGCCGCAGTCGTGAGCGCGAGCTACTTAACCTGGCCCTATTGGGGCGGGAGCTCAGCCGCGTATATTCCCAATGTTGAAGCCGTGGATGTGAACTTTGCCGAGATCGGCGAAATCACCGACATTGCGCCTTTGATCCAACAGGAACCGGAGGAAGAAGAAGCCGCGTCGCCGGAGCCTGAAGAAGAGGTCGTTGAAGACGAGCCCGTAGAAGAGGAATTGCCGGAAGCCGAAATTGACGTGACCAATGTCGATGAGGCCGCTGCCCCAGAAGAAGATCCAGACGAGCTTCTGCCGGATTTCGAAGCAGAACCCGAAGATGAGCCTGAGGCAGAGCCCGAACCAAAAGAGCCCGACCCAGCGCCCAAACCTCCGGCGGACCCACTCGCGGATTTCCTGAACCAGAGCGAGTCCACTTTCAAAAGTGAGATTGAAACCCGCCGCAAGCGTCCGGATCCAACACCGCCGCCGCCAGACGAGACGCCAAATACGGTCTTGAAAGACGCTCCGAAACCCGCCGAAACGCGCAACCGACGCGGCGCGGGTGACCGCCAAGCCAATATCGCCCGGATTGATGCTATTCTCTACAGTCGGATCTATCCATGCTGGGATGGCGTTTCCGATTTGCCGTTCCCGGAACGGCTAAATGTACGCATGAAACTGGAGCTCAATCTGAACGGCACGATCGCAGATCTGCGCTTAATTGAGCCAACACGCCGCCCGGTAGGCAGCTCCCCTATGGGAACGGCGGTGGATCGCGCGCTTCGGGCGGTCCGCAAGTGCGCCCCTTATAATTTGCCGGATGATGATTATGACATCTGGCGGGAAGGAACCGTAAACCTCGGTCCTGCCTTTACCCCAACGACCCAACGCTGAACCTGGAGACCTTAGACATGATGAGAAGATTGCTATGTGCCATCGCGATTGGGCTGAGCGTCATCAGTCCAGCGGCGTTCGCTCAGTTCGAAGTGAACATTAATGAGGGGACGCTGAAGCCAACCCCAATTGCGATCCCGAATTTTGAAGCGATCGGGGTCGATCCCGAGGTCGCGCAGCAGATCAGCGATGTGATCCGCGCCGACTTGGAATCCACTGGGCTTTTCACCATCACGCCTGAAGAGGCCTATATCCAAAAAGATCTCAATATCGAGGTCGCGCCGCGCTTCGCGGACTGGAAGATCATTCAAACCGATGCCTTGGTCGTGGGCACGGTTGAGCAGATCACGCGCGATGGCAATGAACTGATCCGCGGGTCAGTTCGGATGTGGGATGTTTATGGCGAAGAGCTGATGCGGTTCGAAGACTCCGCCGGCCGCCAAGTGTCCGGTCGGCGCTTCACCACAACGCCAGCCGATACACGTCGCATCGCGCATAAAATTGCCGACGCGATCTATAGCCGCTTGACCGGTGAAGACGGATATTTCGATACGCGTATCGTTTATATCGCTGAGACTGGACCGCGAAATGCGCGTATAAAGCGCCTTGCGATTATGGACGCCGATGGCGCCAATATTAAATACCTCACCAGCGGTGCCTTTACGGTACTGACGCCGCGCTTCTCTCCTGAAGCACAGCAAATCACTTACATGTCCTATGAAGGCGGCATTCCGCGCGTCTACCTTTATGATCTGCGCCGGGCGCGCCAGGAAGTTCTCGGCAATTTCCGCAATATGACGTTTGCGCCGCGCTTCTCACGGGACGGCAATTCGGTGCTGCTGACGCAAGCCACGAACGGGAATTCCGACATTTACCTGATGGACCTGCAAACCCGGCAAAGTCGCCGCCTGACGGATCATCCGGCGATTGACACCTCACCGTCTATGTCACCAGACGGGCGGCAGATCGTGTTCAACTCGGACCGCGGTGGCAGCCCGCAGCTTTACGTTATGAACACAAACGGCACGCCGCGGACCTGTCCTTCGGGCGGGCGCGACATAGCTTGCCGGATCACGTTCGGGTCGGGTCGTTATTCAACGCCTGTTTGGAGCCCGCGTGGTGATTTGATTGCCTTTACCAAGCAAAGCCGGGGTCGCTTCCATATCGGTGTGATTGGCATCGATGGCCAAGGCGAGCGCCTTCTGACTGAGTCTTATTTGGACGAGGGTCCAGACTGGTCGCCAAACGGTCGTGTGATCACATTCTTCCGAGAGCGCGCACCTGGGGCCGCACCGAAACTTTGGTCGGTCGACCTCACAGGCCGCAACCTGCGACAGTTACAGACTCCGACCGATGCATCCGACCCTGCTTGGTCACCCTTGTTGGATTAAAACGCTTCGGTTAAGTCTGAACACAACGTAATCTTCCCAAATAGGGGAAATTGCGCGTATACGCTGACACGAAGTTGACATATACAGCACCTAATGCACCCATGCAGGGGCAAGTAAGGAGAGACCCACATGCGTAAGCTTATGATGACATCTGCGTCGATCGCTTTGATCGTTGGCGTCGCAGCATGTTCTTCCACCCCAGAGCCAGAACCCGTCGTGGTTGAAGAGCCAGTTGAGGTGGTTGAAGAACCCGAAGAAGTCGTGGTTGTTGAAGAAACGCTTCCAGTTGTCCCAACCGGGCCAACCGCAGGCTCACTTGAAGACTTCCAAGTCAATGTTGGCGATCGCGTCTACTTTGACCTCGACCAGTACCGCCTTTCTGCAGATGCTCAGGACATCCTGAAGCGTCAGGCCGCTTGGCTCGCATCTTACCCAGACGTGAACATTCTGGTTGCCGGCAACTGCGATGAGCGCGGCACCCGTGAATACAACCTGGCGCTCGGCGAACGTCGCGCGTCTGTTGTGAAAAACTACTTGGTTGACCTCGGTGTCGACCCAGCTCGTGTTCAAACCGTGTCTTACGGCAAAGAGCGTCCTCTGGCGCTTGGCTCAAACGAAGACTCTTGGGCCCAGAACCGTAACGGGTTCACACAGCTGATTTCTGGCGTGGTTGGCTAAGCCTCACTGCAGAAACTGCAATTGATTTGGCCGGGCGTCACATTTTGGCCCCGGCCTTTTCATATCTAATGCTCAATCTCTAGATTTGCTGCAGTGGAGTGCGTCCCAATATGATCCGATATTCTTGTCTGGCCGTCGCGGCCGCTTTTGTTTTCGGTTCAACTCCGATCGCTGATGCGCAACGCAACAGTGCTGAAATTGTGCAAGGGCTTTCCAGTTCGCAATTGACGGCAACCGTCGAAGAATTGCGCGTCAGCAATGCCGAACTTCGGGCCCGAATGACCGGCTTGGAATCAGACCGCGCGCAGCTAACAGGGAAAGTCGAGACGCTGGAATTCTTGCTCGGTCAATCGCGTGACCAGATCAATCGCATGCAAGGCGATGATGCGGAGCTGCAAAGACTGATTACACGTCTCGAAGGCCGATTGGCAGAACAAGACGCGACGATTTCTGACCTGAACCGTCGCCTCACCGCGCTGCAACCCGAGCCTGCCTTCCTGGCCCCTGACAGCACACAAGCGCCTGCGCAACAAGCTGTGCCGCAAGCGTTCGAAGAAGACAGTGAAGGTTCGGTGAGTGTCGCCTCTGTCGGACCAACGCGTATTGTCCGCCGGGCGGAAGACGGCACGGAACCCGTCCAACAAGCCGCAACTCCGGTTGTCGAAGCCCAAGACGGACAGGCGCTGCCGCAAGGTTCCTTAGGCACGCTGCCCGCAAGCGCGCTTCCGGGTGAAGCCGGACCGCTTTTTGCCGAGGCAAAATCGCGATTGCTGCAATTTGATTATGCGGGCGCTGAAGAGGCGTTCCGCTCCTTCCTCACCGAATTTAGCGGCGACCCACAAGCCGGTGAGGCGCAATATTGGCTCGCTGAGGTGCTGTATCAGCAAGAATCCTATGCCGAGTCTGGTGCGGCCTATACGGACATGATCCGCACCTATCCCGACGACCCACGCGCGCCAGAAGCTTTGGCAAAACTTGCGCGCTCCATGCGTTTGGTCGGAGACACCGCGCAGGCCTGTAACGCCTTGAATCTCTTGCCACAACGCTATCCAAACGCGTCTGGCGTGACCAAAAATCTCGCCGCTGGGGAACGTGTGCGGTCGGGCTGCGATAGCTAAT
>CAYNUI010000056.1:0-12439 GCA_964400185.1 uncultured Hyphomonas sp. | reverse complement strand
CCATCGTCAAAGCTTGGAAAGCCGACACGACCGGCAATGCGATCTTCCGCAAGACGGCTCGTAACTTCAACCAGCCAGCCGCGACGTGTGGCAAGATCTGCGTGATGGAAGTTGAGGAAATTGTCGAGCCGGGCGAGCTGGATCCAGATTCGATCCACATTCCCGGAATTTATGTTCACCGATTGGTACAGGGGACTTTCGAAAAACGGATCGAGCAGCGTACGGTCCGGTCGAAGGAGACCGCTTAATGCCCGTAACCCAAAGAGATGAAGGTCGAGCAAGACTGAAATCCATATTCGGTGACCATGGCGTCGAGGCGATGGCGCAGGTCGAAGACATCGCGCCTGACCTGGCCCGCCAAGTCGATGAATTTGCCTATGGCGACACGTATGCGCGCGATACGCTTTCATTGCGCGACCGATCGCTTGTCACCATTGCTGGCCTGACGGCACTCGGATACCCGCAAGCGCAACTCGCGTCGCACATTCGTGGTGGTGTCACGGTCGGGCTGGAACGCGAAGAGATCATCGAAGCAATCACTCAGATGGCCCTCTACGCAGGCTTTCCTGCAGCCATCAATGCGGCTCTCACCGCTAAGAAAGTCTTTCAAGACCTAGACCCCGTATTTGAGGAGGCCTCGTAAACTCATGCCTTGGACACGTGACGATATGGCTGCTCGCGCAGCGCAAGAGCTTGAAGACGGTATGTATGTTAACCTGGGTATCGGCATTCCGACGTTGGTGGCCAACCACATTCCAGACGGCATGACCGTCACGCTGCAAAGCGAAAATGGCATGCTCGGCATGGGGCCGTTTCCTTTTGAAGGCGAAGAGGACCCAGACCTCATCAACGCGGGGAAGCAGACCATCACCGAGCTGGCACATACGGCCTATTTCGATAGCGCGACCAGCTTTGGCATGATCCGGGGCGGCAAGATCGCGATGGCGATCCTGGGCGCGATGGAAGTGGCGGAAAATGGCGATCTCGCCAATTGGATGATCCCCGGCAAGCTAGTCAAAGGCATGGGCGGCGCCATGGATCTGGTCGCCGGTGTCGGCCGCGTTGTGGTGATTACCGACCACAACAACAAAAAGGGCGCGGCGAAGCTTCTCAAAGACTGCACGCTTCCGCTGACCGGCAAAGGCGTCGTCGATCGGATCATCACCGATCTTGGTGTTTTCGATGTGGTCGAAGGTGGGCTCAAGATCGTTGAACTGGCGCCGGACGTGACAGAAGAGATGGTCCACGAGCGGACAGAAGCCGCGCTCGTCAACTAGTCGAAAATAGAATCGCCAAGAGTAGACTATGACCGCCGGGCACGTATTGGTGCGGGTGAGGCGAGCGGCTGTGTGAGGCTCGATTTTTCAAAAATCACCAAACAATTCAAAGCTCATTTCTTAATGACGTAAATTTAAGTCACACGAATCGCGGCTTTAGGAGACGCATTAGGGGCTTGTTAAGGCCCAGCACCGATTTTCTGTACGGTTAATATATGGGCCGACTTTGTTAATGGGATTGGGCGAAATGAGCAGGAAATCGGTGCGCTGGGGCGCAGACTTTGGATACCAAGCCGCGATTAAAACTTTCAAATCCAAAGAGTCACTGGGCAAGCATGGCTTGCGCGGCAAACTCTCCGAAGGGGATCTTGGATTTAGCCGTGGACGCACCCGCAAGATTGCGCAAGAAGATGCCGCCGATGCGGTCCCGGCTTCCGAAGCGATTACCGAAGATCAGTGGAGCGAGCGCGAGCAAGAGATTGCCGAACGCGCTGGTAGCGTTCGCCGCGGCCTAGAAACCTGGATGAGCAGCACGGCGGCAAGCGTGCGGAACTTCATTCAAGACTGCACGCCGGCTGATATCCATCCAGATCATCTGCGCGAAGTCATCAAAGCCGAGGAAAACGAGTTTCGTCACTACGAAGTCGATGATGCGGAGAATGCCCGCGATCATCATGATGCGACTGTGATCGAGCTTCAGCACTTCAAGCAGATGCATGGCGACCGGATCGGTAAACGGACCCCTGACATTAAGAAGAATGTTGAGCAGACGCTCGCCATCTTACTTTTGATCATGATCATTGAGGGCTGTTTCAATGCGCTCTTGTTCAAAGACGCTCAGTCCTCTGGCCTGATGGGCGGCATGATGGTCGCCTTTGGGATCAGTGCGGTGAACGTTCTAACCGGTGTGCTCGCGGGTTTCTTCGGGCTTCGCTATCTGAACCATCCAGAAAAAGGCTTTCGGATTGCGGGCGGCGTGGTTGCCGGCCTGCTCATCACCTTTGGCATAATGCTAAACTTCTTTATCGCGCACTTCCGCGACGCGGTTGAAGTGGCGCTGCATGCGGCGCAACAGTCTGGGTCGCTGGCCGGGTTCTCTATGTTCGACATTTCACCAGGCGCTGTGGTGGCGAGCATGTTCCCGAATATTTTCGGGCTCGATTCCCTTGTTGCAATTGGTCTGCTTCTGATTGGTCTGACGATCTTCGGTGTCGCGATCTATGAGGGCTATGACAAGATTTCTGACCGCTACCCGGGCTATGGCCGCGTCTGGCGCAAAGAACGTTTGGCCTATGAAAAGCGCCAAGCCGTACGCAATGGCGTGCGGGATGATCTCTCAGACTATTTCACCCGCTGCCGCTTCTGGTTCGAAACGCAGCATAAGCGTCACTCTGCGGCGAAGCGGGAAATCGAGAAGTCGCTCAATGCGTTAGAAGAACATCGTGATCGCGCCGTCGGGATTGCCGCGAAAGCGGGTGACCAAGAACGCTCTTTGAAGATTGCCTATCGCCAAGCCCATCGCCGCGCGCGCAACAAGTTCCGCGACAAGCTCGGGGAGCAGGCCGCGATCCCAGCTTACTTTGATGAGATCGTGACGCCGAACTTGCCTGGCTTTGATCTCACCAAAGAGCGCGATCAAGCGAATGCTGCGATCAAGACGATTGAGCAAAACCTGACTGCGTTGAACCTCTCTCGCGAATGGCTCGAAACGCACATCCAGGGCGTTCAGAAAGGCCTGTCTTCGATTGAGAAGCAGGTCAACAAAGAGGTCGCCAAAGTGCGTGAAGCGCGTATGGCGAGTGAACAACAGAGCGATATGCGCTCGGCCTGAAAAGAAGATACCGGAGGTGACTGATGCCCCGTCCTAGAGAAAGAGGTCCTTGGTTTTGGCGCAGCGCCATTGGCGTGATGCTGATGAGTGTGGTCGGCCTGTTTTCCGTCGCTGCGTTTAACTCAGCGCCAGCGCTCGACCCAGAAACCGAATGTCGCATGGATCGACGTGATCCTGCCCACACAATCCTTCTGATCGATCAGTCAGATCCGTTCAGCGAGAATGATCTCGCTTGGGTCGATGAGCTGATCGATGCTGAAGCCCGCAGCCTGCCACGGTTCGGACGTTTAACGGTGGTGCTGCCGAACAGCGCGACGCCATTCGATCCGACCACGCTCTATGCGCATTGCTCACCCGGCAGTGTCGATGACGCCAATCCGATATTGCAGAACCCGCGCATGATTGATGACACATGGCGTGAGCATTTCTACCAGCCACTGGCGAGCAAAGTTGGCGATACACTGAAAACGACCAGCCAACCGAGCTCGCCTCTATTTGAAGCGCTTTACTCGATCGGTGACCGCGCTGACTTCCAAGACAGCCGAAACAATCGTCGCTTGGTGATTGTCTCGGACCTTATGCAGCACTCAGACGGGTTCTCGTTCTACCGCTCCGGCGCTGACTTAGCGGCCTATTCAGACGCCTCGCTGTCGCAGCAAGTGCCGCAAATGGACGGGGTTGAAGTGGTCGCCCGCGTAGTGCCGCGCCAGAATTATGATCTGCCGATGGGCGAGGTCAAAGCCTTCTGGCGCGCCTATTTCGACAAGACGGGCGCAAGCTTCGGTTCGACCAATTAGAGCCGCGAGATCGCGCTGACAGGCGCATCGAGCAAGAAGAGGTCTCCGAAGCGTTGGACCTGACCGGTGATTGAGACCGGGTCGGCGACATATTCGAGCAGGTCTTTATTGTGACCAAATCCGCCTGAGGTCATGATCATCAACGCCGTCTGGTCTTGTGGGTCTTTGACATAGAAGGCCGGGGGTAGACCGCCGCGAATGCACAGACTGGCGCAGGCTTTGTGGACCTTGCCAGAAGATGGCCGCATCGCGCCGAACCAGCATTTGGTGTCCAAAATCTCGCCATTGAGTGAGACTTGCATGATCGGTTCAGGTTGCGGGAAGGCGAGATCGCCAACACTGCCGGCGGTATCTTCACGGATCCAATCCAAACCATCAATCACGGCGATCATAGCGTGCGGGCCGCGCTGAATGAGCGAGCCTTTGACGATAACGGGTTTTCCAACGAGCGCGCCGATCTTTGCCGAGACGCCGCATTTGCCTTGGCAGCCAAGGAGCGCCGTGCGCGGCGTGCCATCCAGATCCAACGTGCGCAGCATGCCATAGGGTTCAGCCGTGGCAATACCGCGCCATTCACGGACCTCACCCATATTCCAATCGCCTTTGCCCATTTGGCGCTGCAAGGCGGCGACCGCGCCTGCAACCGCGCCGGTGCCGGCCAGAAGCCCGAGGCCCGCGCCTAGGAAAAAGCGGCGATCCGGTTTTGGCGTTTCGGCCCAGCCGATGAAGAAGTCGTCTTTGCTCATGCGCTGGCTCCGATGTTGCTCGGGGATTGGGGCGTGCCGGGGGCATTGGGTTCCGGGTTTACGTAAACCACGCCATCAAGGATGCGGGTCGCATAGGTGGCGATCTTCTCGGTGAAAGGCGGCGGACTTTGGCCGTCTTCCATCCGGTACTGAAAGCCATGCCAGGGGCAGGTGATGCAGCCATCGACGATTTTGCCTTCGCCTAACGGTCCGCCTTGGTGGCGGCAGACATTCGAGACGGCGGAGATCTTGTCGCCATCACGGAACACGGCGATCGCTTCCCCGGAAACTGGGCGCACAATCTTGGCGCGGGCGTCTTCCATTTCATCGACGGCTGCGACTTTCAGCCAACCTTCATTGGCGGTGCGGTCTGAGGGACGCAGGCTGGCGAAACCGGTGGCGATATGGAGGCCAATCACCGTAATCGCTGATGCGGCCAGTAAAACGACATAGACCGGGCTCTTATTGAATTGAATGGCGCCGAGCGCGATGTGAACGACCAGCAATCCATAGGCGAGATAAACGCCCATATGCAGGGCTTTCCAAAGGCCGGGCCCGAGATTGGCGTTCCAGAAATCATGGCTCGTGGCCGCCATCAGAAACATGATGATCAGGGCAACAAAGCCAAGGACTTCAAATGGAAAGCCGGAGAGGCTGTCATAGCGCGGATTGGAAATGAAGATCGAGACCAGTGGATTGGTTTCAGAAAAGCCGTGATACCACATGATAACCAATGCTGCGTGGATGAGCGCGATCAGGAAGGTCGTCACGCCGAGGTGCCGACGATTGTAGAGGAATGGCTTGAACCGATCCGTCAGCCGCGCAAGCGGGCCGATGCAAAGGATGAAGGTCAGCAGCAGGAAGGCGAGCGTGCCTGTCGCGCGAATGATCGCTTGAACCGGATGAACGCTCTCGCCCGCCGGCTGTGTCATGCCGCCGATGATAACAAACAAGACCAAGTAGAGTGCGATCCCCGCGAGCATCCAAAGATCGAAGCGCTTTTTGAACGGCGTCCACTGAACGGCTTTGTAATCGTGAGACATTAGCGCGCCTCCTCAATCAGAGCCGGAGGCAGGGCATCATTCACAGGCGCAGCCGGGCGATGCTGGACCGCCAGCACGAGGACCCAAAGAATGATCGGACCCAGAATGGCCCAGACCGCGAAATGAACTCGTCTATGCGCGCGTTTCATGAGATCGGTGGCTCCTTCTGCGTGAAGAGTTTGGCGAGCATAAGCGGCCAAAGCCCGATCACACCCGGCAGGATGAGAAGCCGAACGCGAAAAGGGAGGCCTTTGCCTTTCGCCGCAGGATCGATCCGTCCGGCGCCGCCAAACATGAAGACCAATCCAACCAAGAGCCCGAGCCCGAAATAGACGCCGAGCGAAAGGACCAGGAGTTCTGCAAGCGGTTCACTCATCGGTTCACTCCCGCAAAGGCGACGCCGGACAGATCCGCCATGTCTCTGCTGAATGTGGTGAGGTCGTCAGCATTGAAATCAGAGAGGGCGTGATGCCCACACGCGCGCGCCATTACTTTCATAAGGTCGGTCGAAGCGTCGAAGAAATTCTTCAGGCGTTGCGCGGATTTTTCGATCACCAGGCGCGAGACCAGATGCGGTTTCTGCGTTGCGATCCCGACCGGGCAATTATTGGTGTGGCAAGCGCGCATGGCAATACAGCCAATCGCTTGCATGGCGGCATTTGAGACAGCAATCGCATCTGCGCCAAGCGCCATGGCTTTCACGAAGTCACCGGGCTTGCGCAGGCCACCCGTGATGATCAGGGAGACGTCACCGCGTCCGCTCTCGTCCAAAAATTTGCGTGCCCGGGCGAGGGCCGGAATGGTCGGCACCGAGATATTGTCTCGGAAAATAATCGGAGCCGCGCCGGTGCCGCCGCCGCGCCCATCCAAGATGATATAGTCGACGCCGACCAAAAGCGCGGCTTCGATGTCTTTCTCAATATGTTGGGCGGAGAGCTTGTAACCGATTGGAATGCCGCCGGTGCGGTCGCGCACTTCATCGGCAAAGTCTTTAACTTGTAAGCAATCGGTCCAATCCGGGAAGCGCGGCGGAGAGATGGCGGCTGTGCCTTCTTCAAGGCCGCGGACTTCAGCGATTTTGCCTTTGACTTTGTCCCCCGGTAGGTGCCCGCCCGTGCCCGTTTTTGCGCCTTGTCCGCCTTTGAAATGGAAGGCTTGGACCTTATCGAGCTTGTCCCAGGAAAATCCGAAACGACCCGAAGCGAGTTCGTAGAAATAGCGCGAGCAGGCTTCTTGTTCTTCCGGCAGCATGCCGCCTTCGCCCGAACAAATGCCGGTGCCAGCGAGTTCTGCCCCGCGCGCGAGCGCCACTTTGGCGGGCTCAGACAGGGCCCCAAAGCTCATATCTGAGACAAAGAGGGGAATATCGAGATGCAGCGGCTTTTGCGCGTTTGGGCCGATGACCGTTCTTGTATCCACGGGCTCGTCGTCGAGCAGTGGAAATTCTTGCAACTGCGCCGTCAGGATTTGAATGTCGTCCCATTGTGGCAACTGATCGCGCGGGACGCCCATGGAGTCCGTGATGCCATGATGCCCGGTCTTGCTGAGCCCGTCGCGCGCGTATTGTTGGATGAGGCTATTGGTTGGCTCCGGATGCGGGCCATGACTCGGGTCCTGATAGAGACCCAGATATTCATCGCGCTGGTAAGGCTGCGGGTTGGCATGTCCCCAAGCATTGATTTCATCTTCATCAACCAGGATCTCGCCGCCTTCAATCCAGGCTTCGAATTTCGGCAGAGCCTCAGAGTTTTCATATTCCGAAACGCCGCTATCGAGGCGATAATCCCAATTGTGGACGCCGCATATGAGGTTGTCATTGGCGTCGACATGCCCATCGGACATCAAAGCGCCGCGATGCAAACAACGGCCATAAAACACCGACACGGTTTCATCGAACCGGACGACGACAAGATCGACTTCTCCGACAATGGCGTATTCCGGTTGGCGATCGGCAAGATCATCCCATTTCGCGATGGCGATTTTATTCATGCTATAGAACCCCTCTCAATCCATGCCTGCCTCTATCGAGCGAGACTATGACGCGCCAATCACGACTCCCCAAAAAATTGTGATCGTTATTTTATATGTCCAACATAGATATTTTCGATAGGGCAACGGAAAGCAAGCGAGGGGAACATAAATGTCTAACACCACAACCACGCTGATCTGGCACAAAGTCGCTGAGACAGACGAAGTTGCAGACGGTCGCGTTAAGTCCGCGACCGCTGGAACCCAATCTATCGCCCTGGTTCATTTCGAAGGCCAATACGCCGCGATGGACAATAAATGTCCGCACCAAGGCGGGCCACTCGGCGAAGGCTCAATTGAAAAAGGGATCGATGATAAATGCTGGCTTCGTTGCCCCTGGCACGGCTGGGACTTTGACCCGCTGACCGGCAAGCCACCGGGCGGTCATGAAGATACCGGCCAAGACATGTTCGATGTCGAGGTACGCGACGATGGCGTCTATGTCGGCGTTCCGGCGCTCCCACCGCGCGAGCGCACGATCGCCGATGTCATGGCCGAGACGATGACCAATTGGGGTGTGACCAGTGTCTTCGGCATGGTCGGGCACTCGAATCTGGGGCTCGCTGACGCGCTGCGCGTGCAGGAAGCTGAAGGCAAACTCAAATATTACGGCATCCGCCATGAAGGCGCAGCCGCCTTCGCGATCTCTGGCTATGGCAAGTTGACCGGGCATCCAGCCGCCGCGCTCACCATCGCCGGCCCCGGCGCGACCAATCTACTTACGGGGCTCTGGGATGCGAAAGTCGATGGAGCGCCTGCGTTGGCGCTCACTGGGCAGGTGCAAGACCAAGTGGTTGGCGTTCACGCTTTCCAAGACATTGATCTTGAAGCGGCTTTCGAAGCCGTCGCGGCCTTCTCCGAGACCGTGCATCTCACGTCTGACCATGCGCTTTTGATGACCCAAGCGATCAAGACCTCCATTTTGGAGCGCGGCGTTGGGCATCTGGTCTTCCCAGACAATGTCCAACCGAAACCTGCTGCTGAAGGCGCCAAAGCCTATGGACCAGAAGGGCGCATGGCCAATCTCTGCGTTGGTCCGCCGCCTTCGGCTTTGAAAGAGGCGGCAGACCTCCTCAAAGGCGCCAAGCGTCCGATGATCATTGTTGGCTATGGCGCGTTGAACGGCATGGAAAGCGTCATTTCGCTTGCCGAACAGCTTGGCGCGCCGATCGCCACGACCTTTAAAGCTAAGGGTCAGATTGGCGATGACCATCCATTGGCGGCTGGCGTCATGGGTCGGTCGGGGACGCCGATTGCGAGCTGGTTCATGAATGAAGCCGACTTGCTCTTGGTCTTCGGTTCCAGCTTCTCCGATCATACCGGTATCTATGAAGGCGCGCCGACCATCCAAGTCGATACCGATCCAATGCGGCTCGCCAAACGTCATCCGGTGACGGTGCCGGTCATGGGTGATGTCGCGGTGACCGCCGATCTCTTAAAGGCCGAGATGGAACGCGGCGGCTCCGCAGCGACGGACCTGCGCGGCGAAGTGGCCGAGCGCTGGCGCTTGTGGCGCGCTGAGAAAGAGAGCCGCGTCGACGAAGATCGCGGCAAAGGCGTCTCGGCGGCTGCGCTGTTCGCGGCGCTCACGCGGCACGCGCCCGCTGACGCAATCCTGCCTGTCGATGTGGGAAACAACACTTACTCCTTCGGGCGTTATTTTGAGCCAACGGGTCAGCAGCGCGTGTTGATGTCGGGGTATCTTGGCTCGATCGGTTTCTCCTTCCCAGCGGCAATGGGCGCGTGGGCGGCGACGCAGGAAGAGGGTCCGTACAAGGGCCGTAAAGTCATCTCGGTGTCTGGTGATGGCGGTTTCGGTCAGTACGCCATGGAGTTCACCACCGCCGTCAAATATGGGATGAACATCACCCACGTGCTGATGAACAATTCTGAGCTCGGCAAGATCACCAAAGAGCAGAAAGCCGCGGAGTTCGAAGTCTGGCAAACCAGTCTCGTCAATCCAAGCTTTGCTGGGTTTGCCCGATCGTGCGGCGGCATGGGCGAGCTCGTCAAAACGCGTGAGGAATTGGATGCGGCGCTCGCCAAGGCTATCGCTCATGACGGTCCGTCCCTGATCGAAGTGATCACGGATGCGGAGTTGATGTGATGAGCAGCGACTCTGGCGGACACATGATGGAAGGCATGACCGGCGGCACCTCGTTGGAGCATTTGCCTTTTGGTTTGGACGAACCTGTTATGCATACGCTTGAGGGGCTTGCCATATGTATCGATTTGATCGGCGTGGCGCTCATTCTGTTTGGGTTCTTCGTGGCGCTCATCCGCCTGTTCGCGGGCTTGCGGCATGGGGTGGGGCTGCTGCGCAATCTCAGCCATCTCAGCGCCGCGCGCACGATTTTGGGGACATATATCCTCACCGGGCTCGAGTTCATGATCGCGTCGGACATCATCCATACGGTGATTACGCGCGAGCTGACCGATTTGATTTTTGTTGGGCTGCTGGTGCTGATTCGGACCGCGATTTCGTTCTTCTTGGGTCGCGAGATCCAGGAGATTGAGGGGCATGGAGAAGCGAAGGGGTGAGGGATAAAAAATTCGTCCATTTGACCCGATTACATGCCCAAAAAAGACGGCCAGAGCTTAAGCCCTGACCGTTAGAGGTTTTCGAGAGACGGTTTTGCTTACTCAGCCGGCACCATCTGAGGCCGTTTCTTGGCCGCGCGGCGAGCGGCTTTGATTGCTTGAGCGCGGGCTTCTTGTTCGTCGAGGCGCTGTAGATAATTCGGGTGTTCAGTCCCCATCCAGCGGTCCCACCAGGTGAAGTAGAAGCCAAAATTCCCGGTGCCGCGCTCATGATGCATGTCATGATGTGTGACGGTGGTTAGCCAGCCAAGCACCGGCATCCGAGCCCAGCTGCGGGGGAAGACTTCATAACCACAATGGGCAAGCGCATTTTTGAAGATCATGATGGTCAGCACGATGTAGAGCGCGAGACTATGTGTGGGGATGATCATCAGCGCGAGCGGCACATACATATATTCGATGACAGCTTCTCCAGCGGCGAAATTATAGGCCGTGAAGGGTGTTGGATTGTGCGAGCGATGGTGCTGCATATGAGTGCGCTTATAGAGCTTAGCCGTATGCATGGCGCGGTGCGTCCAATAGAAATAGGTGTCGTGCAGAATGATCAGCAGCGGGATCGACACCCAGAACCAGAGCATGCCGTATTCCGCGAAATCATCATACTTTTGGAAGATGCCAAGATCTGCTGCTTCAAAGATGAAAATGTCCATCGCGACGAAAACGCAGACAGTCTTGAAGGAATGCTTCAGCTCCATCTGAATTTGCTTCGCGCGCGGGGTGGGTTTGCGGATTTTACGGGTCTCGATGAACCGGTGAAGGACGATCCAGAGAACAAAGAAAGTGACCAGCGTGCCCATGGCATAGCGGGTGGCTTCGAACTGAATACCGCCAAAAACGCGCGGCCCCAGATACTCAGTGAAGAAGGCGAATAGGTCCATTTTCTTGTGTCCTCGTCTGTCGATGAGGTCACTCAATCACGAACCCTGTCCAGAAGCTCCGCAACCGCGAAAATGCGGGCACAATTTCAAAAATGAGGACAGTTTTTTAAGATTGCGCAGCGGTTTCGAGGGCCTCTGCGCGGAAAGCACTCGGCGTCACGCCTTCTTCGGATTTGAACGCCCGATTGAAGGTGGCAAGGGAGGCATAACCAACATCCATAGCGATGGTGAGGATTGGCGTGCGGGCTTGTTCTGGGTCGGCGAGCGCCGTTTTGGCTTCGGCAAGGCGGTACTGGTTTAAAAAGGCCGCAAAGTTGCGATAGCCGAGGCCTTTATTGATCAGTGCACGCAATTGGTGCTCAGGCACGTTTAGGCGCTGCGCAAGATCGCCGATGCCGAGTCCGTGCTCCTGATAAAGCTTGTCTTCTTCCATCACAGCCAGCAGCTTGCTGTGTGTGACTTGATCTTTGGGGTCGATCTTCGCTTCGATCACCGCCGCAGGAACTGTGCGTTCGAACATAAGCGTCTCAGGCAAGATCTTCAGGAACCAGATGGCGCCGACGAGAATCATCGGCAAGGCCACGATGGAGCGCGCCGTGGTGAACCAGTCGGGATCGTCATTGTCGAAGGTCAGGCCATAGTGCAGCGTCTCACCGGCGACGATAATGAGCGCGGTTAAGGACATGCCGAGGATGAACCACCAACGCGTGCGTCGCCTGGCTTCAATCAAGTCATCCTGACGTCCGGACCATGCAGTCCAAACCAAGTGCGCCAGGACACCGAGCCCTAGGATCCGATTTAGAGCGATGCTGAGATAGGTGGTTGGGCGATAATCGAGATAAATCGAGGTCTGAATGCCGAGAACGAATATCGTAGTCGCCGCCAAGGCTGCCCAATGAATGCGGCGCATTTTGAAGTCATCTTGAAACAAAGACAAACCGAACAGCCACAACAATATGATGTTGGGTAGGTGGATGATCCAGGCGATGGCCTGCACAATCCGTGGCGGCTCATACCAAGAGGGCATGGTGCTGACGAACATGCCGGCTAAACAGATGCACATGGCGGCCGCGAGTCGGCCTTGCAGCAAATGCCGTGCATCCCGCAGCGCCAAAGCCGCAACAAGCAAGAGGATGGTCACTCCAGAAAATCGAAACGCAGCATCGAGTAGGATCATAGCCGTTAGTCCTGCCCGCATTCGCCCGTTCGTCAAGCGCAGCCGTTTGGCTCTAGCCAAG
>CAYNUI010000055.1:2344-12491 GCA_964400185.1 uncultured Hyphomonas sp. | reverse complement strand
TTATGTTTACGAGCCAGGCTGACCACGGTTGGCATCCAGTCTTGTTCCGTCAGCACGCCATCTACTTTCTTCGCGAGCTTACCCGATGGGAAAATGACGACGCACTTCTCTGCGGCAAAGGCTTCCTTCGCGAGGCGCAAGGTTTCGCGTGTCTTAGCAGGAGAGCGTTTCTCCATCACCCATTCAACCGGAATCAAGACGTCGGAAAATCCTGGGTTGACCCGCAGCGCATCGGCATTGGCAAAGAAGACGATATCTCGCCGCACGCGCCGCAGCGCATCCCAGACCGCGACGCCGTCTGCGAGGCCGGTTGGATGATTGGCCGCAACCACCAAACGCCCTTCTTTTGGCATGCGCTCAATTGCGTCCAATGTCAGGTCAACAGAAAGTTCTTCGGTCAGATGATCGAAACTGTCGCCGCCATTTAGGCGTTTCAAATAATCGGTTGTTCGGCACGCACGGTCATAGCCGAGCAGGCTGTAAAGCATCGGTCGAATCACAGGCCAGGACCAATGATCGACAAAACTTGGGCATCTTTCTTTTATAAGCCGATCAACAATATGATCGTCACTTGCTTCCAGCTCAGCCAAAAAGGCCGCGTGTGTACTTGCAGCTGGTAGCGTTTTGCTGGTCATAAACTCCCGTCTCCATTGGTTTTGGAGGTGATTTGCTAGATCTATCACAATTCGTGCCGGATTGGCGACGGCCAGGGTCAGCGGCCCAAATCTGTAACATTGTCAACACTTTGGTCACTTTCGCTTTACCATCCCGTAATCCGATGGTGGCAAAGTGAGTTTCAGAAGAGGGCAAGGCGAGAAGCGCCGGGGTAACACTGGTAGAGTCGTAAGGGTAAATTTATGAAAGTTCTTTGGGTCGAGGATCACGAGCCGGTACGGGAATTGTTGCTGGTCGCTGCGGATAAAGCAGCGCGCGCACGCGTTCCGGTGGATCTTGTAATGGCAACGACCTTGATGGAGGCGGAAAATCGCCTCCGTCTAGAGCGCTTCGACTTGGTCATGATCGACCTTACGCTCCCAGATAGCTTCGATGGCGATATGACCATCGCCCGCGTCGCTAATATGGGCAAACACCGCATTTCGGTTTGCTCGACGCAGCCAGAGCGGGATCAAGCCGTCGCGACGGCGATCAAATGCGGCGCTAATGTCGCTCCGAATGCGATTTTCAAAGCCAAGCTGCCGTTCAACCGCTTTATTCAGCGCGCTGAGACGTTCCACGACTTCCTGCTCGAGCAAATGCCCGGCGCCGAAGGCAATGTCCGCGTCGCCGCTTAAGCGATCTACCGAGTTTAGAGTACGAAAAGCCCTCGCCACCTGGCGGGGGCTTTTTGCTGGAACGTTGTGTGTCTACGGCGGTCAGGTTAGCTATTGGCCATGCAGAAGCTGGATATACGATCCGAAGCGTTCAAGCGCGCGCCGCATGCAATCTTGATAGAGGCCTTGGGCCGAGCGCCGTTTGCGCAGGTAAAATTGCCGCTGCTGGGAACATTTACGGCCGCCTTATCGCACGAAGGCGTCCAACGGATCCTCAAAGACTCAGACTATTTCGCGGTTGATGCCCGTAATGCAGGGCACAAGCGCGCCTTTGGTTTGCCCTTCATGCCGAAATCTATGCGTCTCCTGGCGGAGAATATTCTGGGCTTGGATGACCCCGATCATCAGCGTCTGAGGCGGCTGGCGGATGCGCCGTTTCGGCGGGCGGCGATTGAGGTCCAACGCGACCGCGTCGGAGCCATGGTGGATGGCTATTTGGATGCGCTAGCGGCGTCTGATCAGCCTGAACCAGATCTCATCAGCACCGTGTTTCGGCCTTTGCCGCTCAATGTCATCAGCCAAATGCTGGGGCTCACCGAGGAAGCTCGTCAGCGGCTCGTCGCGATCATGGACCGGTTTTCCGCTGGATCGTCGTCGTGGAGCCTATTGAAAGCCATGTCCGGCTTGGGCGGCGTCGTAAAGCAGTTGCGGGTGGAAATCGAGCACGCACGCAAAGACCCGCGGCCCGGTCTCTTAAGTGAGCTGATCCACGCCGAGGCAGAAGGCGGCAAAATGAGCGAGGATGAGCTCATCTCGCTCGTCTTGGTCTTGTTTGTCGCCGGGCACGACACCACGATCAACTTACTGTCCAGCGGTTTGCATGCCCTAAAAACCGAACCCGGTGCCTGGGAGATCACAAAAACCTTGGACGAAGACGGCTGGCGGATCGCTGTCGATGAATTGATGCGCTTTGCCTTGCCCGTTCACGTGACCAAGCCGCGATTTGTCATCCAGGATACCGAGCTCAACGGACAATCTTTCAAACGCGGTGATCGCGTGATTGCGCTGCTTGGCGCTGCCAATCTCGACGCAAATGTGTTTGACGACCCAGCTACCCTCAACCTCGCGCGGCGGCCCAATCGCCACCAGGGATGGGGCGGCGGGGCGCATATTTGTCTAGGTCTTCATCTCGCCAAGATGGAAGCAGAGCTCGCGCTTTCAAAGCTTGTCGCGCGCTGGCCGCAGCTGGACCTTGGAACCGACCTGCGCTGGTCGAAACGCATGGGGACGCGCGGGCTGGATCATATGCCGGTTCGTTTGGCACCCACTTAGGAAGACGATGATATGCTGATCCAAGCCTTACTGATAGCGAACGCGATTTGGTTCGCCATGGCGTTTGATGCCTTTTATCTACGCCGCAAAGTGTTTGGCAAAGTTTTGGTTCCGATCAAAGAAGATCGAGACAATTCCGCCTATGAGGCATTGGTTGAATCAGGACGGTTTATGGGCGGGTTCAATCTCGCTTTATCCGCTCTCAATGTGCTGCTCGCGTTTAATTTTGGCGGTTTCGAAACCGATGCTCAATGGGCAACCTTGTTGATTTTCAACGCCTTGGCGCATGGCTCACAGTTTTTCGGCAATGTCCCGATGGCGCTGCAAAACCGCCGCGGTGAGGGGCTCTGGCGGGTGTTTAAAGGCGTGATGCTGCGGATCTTTGTTATCGATTTTACGCTGATGATGTTGAACGCCGCGTTGGCGATCTGGCTCTTGGTCTAAAGCTGCGCCCGTCTGCCCTACAATCTTTTCTTGCGCTTCGGTCTGGCCTGCGCCATATGCGCGGTGGGCCAGCCTTCCCCAACGAGGGCCAGCCTATCTGTAAGGATAGGAGTACAAACAGATGACTGATGTCGCTAAACCCGACGTGCGTCCCGCATGTCCGTTATTTTCTTCTGGGCCGACCGCTAAGCGTCCTGGATTCTCTCTACAAAAACTGGAAACCGCCGCACTTGGTCGCTCGCACCGTTCTGCAACGGCCAAAGCTAAGCTGAAGCAAGCGATTGAGCGCACCAAAGACATTCTCGGTCTGCCCGAGGATTATCGCGTCGCCATTGTACCTGCGTCGGACACTGGCGCAGTTGAGATGTGCATGTGGTCCATGCTCGGACAGCGCGCGGTCGACGTGTTTGCTTGGGAAAGCTTCGGCAAAGACTGGGTCACTGATGCGGTCAATGAGCTGAAGCTCGACGACTGCAACATTCATGTCGGCGATTATGGCGTGCTGCCGCCGTTTGAGCAGGCGCGCGACGATGCCGATATCGTCTTCACCTGGAACGGCACCACATCTGGCGTGCGCGTTCCGAATGCTGACTGGATCAAACCCAACCCTGATCGCGTCGTCATTTGCGATGCAACCTCTGCCGTATTCGCCCAGGACATGGAGTGGGAAAAGCTCGATGTCGTGACTTATTCGTGGCAGAAAGTGCTTGGCGGAGAAGCGGCCCACGGCATGCTGATCCTGTCGCCGAACGCCGTGCGCCGTCTGGAAAGCTATAAGCCGGATCGCCCGCTGCCGAAAATCTTCCGCATGACCAAAGGCGGTAAGCTCAACGAAGCCCTGTTCGAAGGCAATACGATCAACACGCCGTCGCTCTTGTGCACCGAAGACTATCTTCAAGCGCTGGATTGGGCCGAAGAATGCGGCGGATATCAGGGCCTCAAAGCCCGCTCGGACCGGTCGCTCGAGATTCTAACCGATTGGGTCGCGAAGACCGATTGGATCGAATTCCTCTGCGCGGATGATGAGGTGCGCTCCAATTCGGGCGTGACCTTCTCAATCGTTCACCCGACCTTCGCCAAAATGGATGAAGCCGGGCAGCGCGCTTTCCTCAAACGGATGATGAAGCGCCTTGAGGATGAGGACGCCTGTTTCGATGCCAATGGCTATGCCAAAGCCCCTCCCGGGCTGCGCATCTGGTGCGGGGCGACTGTTGAGCCGGACGATGTTGCAAAGCTGACGCCGTGGCTCGATTGGACCTTCGCTGAAGAACTCGCCGCGCTTTAAGCGGCAATGAGGCTTCGGCCATGTCACTCGTGCTTCGACCTGCCACGCCTGCGGACGTGCCACATCTGGAAAGATGGGACCACGAACCGCATGTGATCGCCGCCACCAGCGACGATCCGAACGCCAATGTGGCGTTCGATGGGGCTGAATGGCTGGAAGAAATCACGAGCGATGACCCGGCCAGCGCCTTCTTCATTGCTGAGGTGGATGGACGCCCCATTGGCGCCATGCAGGTCATCGATCCCGCTTTGGAACGTACGCATTATTGGGGCAAAGACTGTCCGCCAAACCTGCGCGCCATGGATATCTGGATCGGCGAGTCTGACTGCCTCGGTAAGGGGTATGGCACGCAAATGATGAGCGTCGCGATCGATCGGGCGTTCTCTGACCCCAGTGTCGAAGCCATCCTGATCGACCCCTTGAATTCCAACACGGATGCCCACCGCTTCTATCAGCGTTTGGGCTTCCGCCCCATCGGTCGCCGTCTGTTTGATGAAGACGATGACTGCCTTGTTCACAGATTAGACCGCGCCGACTGGCGCCTTGGAGACACAGATGCCTAAAGTTCTGATTGCAGATAAACTCGCCCCCGCCGCCGTGGAGATTTTCCACAATCGCGGCCTCGAAACGGAAACCGCTGTCGGCCTCAGCAAAGATGAGCTGATCGCCAAAATTCCTGAATTTGATGGGTTGGTGGTCCGCTCCGCGTGTAAGCCGGACGCTGACGTGATTGCTGCCGCGGACAATCTCAAAGTGATTGGTCGTGCCGGGATTGGTGTCGATAATATCGATATCAAAGCGGCGACGGGAAAAGGCGTCGTGGTCATGAATACGCCGTTCGGAAACGCCGTGACCACTGCCGAGCATGCGATCGCGATGATGTTCGCCGCCGCCCGCCAAATTCCAGCAGCGAATGCTGGCACCCAAGCCGGTGAATGGCCGAAAAAAGCCTTCATGGGGACCGAGCTCTCCTACAAAACGCTCGGCCTGATCGGTTGCGGAAACATCGGAGCCCGCGTCGCGGAACGCGCCAAAGGCTTGCAGATGAAAGTGCTCGCTTATGACCCGTTCTTGACCGAAGAACGCGCCTTGGAGCTTGGAGTTGAGAAAGCGGCTGACTTAGACGCGATGCTGGCGCGCGCGGATGCGATCACGCTGCATACGCCGCTGACCGATCAGACCCGCAACATCCTGTCTGCCGAGGCCCTCGCCAAAACCAAGAAAGGTCTGATCCTGGTCAATTGCGCGCGCGGTGGCCTCGTCGATGAAGCCGCTGTCGCAGAAGGCCTGAAGTCCGGACACATTGCTGCGGCCGCTTTCGACGTCTTCGCCGAAGAGCCCGCGAAAGAGAATGTGCTATTCGGCGCTCCGAACTTTATCGCAACGCCGCACCTCGGCGCAGCGACGACCGAAGCGCAAGAAAACGTCGCCCTCCAAGTGGCAGAACAGATGAGCGACTATTTGCTGACCGGTGCGGTAACGAATGCGTTGAACATGCCGTCTATTACCGCTGACGAGGCGCCGCGCTTGAAGCCGTTTGCGGGCTTGGCTGAGAAGCTTGGTCTCTTTGCCGGGCAGATTAGCGATTATGGTTTCGAAGAAGTCGTCATTGAGTACGAAGGCGAGGTCGCGGAACTGAATCGTAAGCCGCTGACAGCTGCGGCTCTGGCGGGACTCCTGCGCGCGTCTCGAGGTGATGTGAATATGGTCTCAGCGCCGGCCATTCTAAATGAGAGCGGGGTTAAACTCGCAGAGACCAAAACCGAAGACAGCCCGGTCTATGACAGCTTGATCCGGATCAAAGTGCGCACCAAACGGACCGAGAATGATCCAGAACCAGGTTGGCGCTCGCTCGCGGGAACCCTGATTGCCGGTCAGCCGCGCATTGTCGAAGTCAAAGGCATGGCGCTGGAAGGCGACTTCAATCCCACGGTTCTGTACGTCAACAATCTCGACAAGCCGGGCTTTATCGGTTCGCTTGGGGTCCTGCTTGGCAAGGAAGACATCAACATCGCCACCTTCCATTTGGGCCGGACGGATGCGGGCGGCGAAGCCATCGCTTTGATCGGTATTGATAGCGCGCCGTCTACAGATTTGGTCAAGCAACTCAAATCTCTCCCGCATGTTCGCTATGCGAAAGTGCTGAGTTTTTAAGAGGCGCTCTATTTCCCCTGTCATCCCGGAATTTGCACCAGCAAATATCCGGGACCTAGAGACGCTCAGAAATGCTGGGTCCCGGATAAGCTCGAGCGAGCTTTCCGGGATGACAGCTACGCGCTGCACTTTCTCCAAAACAAAATTTTTTCTGGACTCTTTACGCGACTCGCAAATCGGATTCTGATTCGCTTACCAAACGAAATGGGGTGAGCGATATGGCGATGACACAAAGGCAGGCTTTGGATCTATGGCGCTGCGCTTTGACGGCCTATGTCCGATCAGATGAGTCAGATATGACAGCCCGCCAACAAGCCGTGTTGATGACGGTCGCGCTCACACCAGGGCCTCACACCGTGCGCGGGCTTTCGACCCATCTTAACATCGCCAAACCCGCCGTTACGCGGGCCTTGGACGTGCTTGAACGCAACGCTCTGATCAAACGCATCCCGGACGAGAATGATCTGCGCAGTATTCATATCGAGCGCACCACGCAAGGCATGGATTGGTTGCGCGCCTTTGGTGGACAAATCCAAGCAGCGGAGAGCGGCGACATCCCAAGTGACGGTGCGCCTGAGCTTGGCCGCGCGGTTGCCTAAACTTTTCCTTGGTTTTCAAGCTATATCTCTAACCTGAATGTGGTTGGAGACACCTGATGCTGTCCTTCGATGATCCAAGATTGGTTTTGCCGGATGGCGGCATGCGCGCTGCGATGCAAGTCAGTGCCGGCGTTACAGCGATGCGAAAAGCACCTGAGCCAGACGCCACTCAAGTGAGCCAAGTCCTGTTCGGCGAAACCGTTACTTTGCACCACGAGCAGGGTGAGTTTGGGCTCGTGCAGAGCGATACGGATCGCTATGTTGGCTGGGTTTTGATGGACGCCTTGTCGGCGCCCAGCCTGGACGCAACGCACCGTGTCATCGCGCCTCGCGTGCATACTTATGCCGAGCCGAAGATTACCGGCGCCCCCAATTTCGTGCTCGGTCCAGGCGCGCGCTTGACGGCGACGGGTAGGCAAGATGGGCGCTATCTTGAGTTTGAGCGCGCCGGTTGGGTGGTCGATCATCTGGTCGCCCCGATCGCGGCGCTTGAGGATGATCCAGTCGCTGTTGCTGAGCGATCGCTTGGCACGCCCTACCTTTGGGGTGGGCGCGATTGTTTAGGTTGGGATTGTTCCGGCCTCGTCCAAATTGCATTGGCGGCATGCGGTGTCATCGCGCCGCGCGACAGTGACATGCAGCAAGCCTGGCTCGGGGAGCCGATCGAGAATTGGCAAACCCCCGGCGCCTTGCAGCGCGGAGATCTGATCTTCTGGAAGGGCCATGTCGGGTTTGTGGCCGGGCCGGACACGCTTTTGCATGCGAATGGGACCTTCATGACGACAATGAGCGAGCCCCTGGCGCCCGCAATTGAGCGGATTGCAACGGAATACGGCGAGCCTTTAGAGGCTCGCCGTATCGATGTTTTTGCAATGAGAGGCGTTCAGCCCGACTGGCTTACTGCTCAGGCGTAACCTCTTCGACCGCTTCGTCCGCAGCATCAGAAATCGTTTCAACCACGTCTTGTGCTTCGACAGTTGCTTCGACAATTGCGGCTGTGCCTTCATCTGCGGCAGCTTCGATGGCAGCATCAGCTGCGGCTTCTGCTGCGATCGCGGCGTCTTCGGCAGGGCTTGCTTCGCCGCCTTCAATGACGGTTTCATCTGTCTCAGCGAGATCGCCGGAGGCTTCTTCGCCTTCGGCCTCAGCGTCGACTTCTGGAAGCGGTTCTGGTGGAGGCGGGGCATCCGGGCTGTAAGATGCGAGATAAGCCAGAACACTTGCGCGCTCATCATCCCGCTTCAGACCGGCAAAGGCCATGTTTGTGCCGCGCGCATAGCTTGATGGGTTCTCAAGCCAAGCGTCCATATTCTCCCACGACCAATTGCCCTCTGTGTTTCCAAGCGCGCCGGAATAGGCAAACCCTGAATGGCTTTGCTTGGCCGCGCCCATTGTCGCGTAAAGGTTCGGGCCCGTGCCATTGGCACCGCCTTGTTCGAGTGTGTGGCATGAAGCGCATTTAGCTTTAAAGCTACGCTCGCCTCGGGCGAGGTCTGCGCCAAGGATGAGTGCACCGAGGTCATAGATCTCTTCGATCACTTCACCCGCACCGCCGGTTTCAGCAATGTCGACCCGGTAGCCTTTAAAGTTCGATTCGGCCCACTTATTCAGTGATTCGTACTCTTTATGGTGGTGGTGTCCGCCGCCAAATACGATGGTCGAAACCTCTTTCAGGCCCAGAACAACAAGGCCAACGGCCAAGAGTGCCCCGAAAATCTTGTTCAGTCCGAGTTCGCCCATAGGTGATCCCTCATAATCCAGTCTTGCGCGCGCCTTCTGACACGCTATGCGTTCGCGATCAATATATACAGATGTGGCAGATCGCGCGTTACCTCTTTCAGCGGCGAAAGCGCGCAGGTCTGTTAGCGAGATCTTCATGCCAAAAGCGTTGGCAGATAGGGATCGAACGGGAATTTGGAGGCCGGACGGATGGCACAAGGCAAGATCACCTATCAGGGCGAGCGCGGCTCGAACTCACATATCGCCTGTCGCGAGGTGTTTCCCCAATATGACGCTGTCGCCTGCCGGACCTTCGAAGACGTCATTGCGTCGGTCGAGAGCGGCGAAGCCAAGCTCGCGATGATCCCGGTCGAGAATACCATTGCGGGCCGCGTTGGCGACATTCACCATCTGCTGCCGGAAACCAGTCTGCATATGATTGGTGAGCATCTGATGCGGATCAAATTCCAGCTCATGGCCCCTAAGGGCGCGAAACTGGACGACATCAAAGAAGCGTACAGTCATGTGATGGCGCTCGGCCAATGTCGCAATTTCTTACGCAAACATGAGATAGCGGCCGTGACGGCGGCGGATACCGCCGGCGCAGCCCGGCAGGTGGCTGAACAGAACGATCCGACCTGCGCCGCCATCGCGCCGGCGCTCGCGGCGCAGGAGTATGGCTTGGATATCCTCGCCTGGGACATTGAAGACGCGGCGCATAACACCACCCGCTTCGTCATCATGGCGCCAGAGCCGGCGGAAATGGACCCTCAGGACGGAAAAGCCATCACCGCTTTTCTCTTCCAAGTGCGTAACATCCCGTCTGCGCTCTATAAGGCACTTGGCGGGTTCGCGACCAATGGCGTCAACATGACCAAGCTCGAGAGTTATCAGATCGAAGGCTCGTTCGCCGCGTCGCAATTCTATGCCGAAATCGAAGGTCACCCGGATGAGCGTTCGGTTCAGCTGGCGCTCGAAGAGCTCGGCTTCTTCTCTAATTCTCTGAAAATCCTCGGAGTCTATCCGCGCCACCCCGCGCGCGAAGGCATTCCGAACGCTTAGCGCGACCATTCCTCTCCCGGCGTGACCCTTGCCTTGGCAGCGGGATTCGTCATCCTGCCAGACATAAACATAACAATCTGGAGGAGGTGAGCCATGGCGGGCAAACACGTCATCATCATCGGTGCGGGCCTGGGTGGCCTATGCGCAGCGATCAAGCTTCAAGAAGCCGGTCACACATTCACCATTGTTGAGAAAATGGATCGGGTGGGTGGCACCTGGGCGCAAAACACCTATCCGGGGGTCGCGTGCGATGTGCCGGTCGCGCTCTATCAGTTCAGTTT
>CAYNUI010000055.1:0-2244 GCA_964400185.1 uncultured Hyphomonas sp. | reverse complement strand
GGCGCCATCACGCATTCGGCTGAGTGGGATCACTCGATCGAGATGAAGGGCAAACGCGTCGGTATCATTGGCTGCGCGGCGAGCGCCGTTCAGATCATTCCAGAACTCGCCGAAGAGGTCGAAGAACTGGTCGTCTTCCAGCGCAGTCCCAATTGGGTCATTCCACGCCGCGATATTGCCATGAGCGCCGAAGAAGGCGCGTTGCTCGGCACCGATCCGGACCTTGCTATGAAGCTCGGCGCGATGAACCGCCAGCTCATCTATGAGAATGCCGATACCTTCTTCTGGCAGGTGTTTAAATGGACCCCCGAGGGCCGGGCGGCCTATCACCGGATCGCCATGAACCAATTGGAAAGCCAGGTGCCGGACGCTGAGCTGCGCGCCAAGCTTACGCCGGATTATCCGATTGGCTGTCGCCGCATTCTGATTTCGGATGATTATTTCCCAGCTTTGATGAAGGACAATGTCACGCTGGAAACCGCTGCGATCGAAACCATTGATGCGACGGGCATTCAAACCAGTAGTGGCCGTCATGATCTTGATGTGATTGCCTATGCGACGGGCTTTGAGACCACGGGCTGGCGCTGGTCTGTCGACGTCCAGGGGCGGGGTGGCCAGCATTTGAATGAGGTCTGGAAGGATTATCCGGAAGCCTATCTCGGCATCACGGTTGCGGACTTCCCCAACTTATTCGTTCTTTATGGCCCGAACACCAATCTCGGGCACAATGCGATTACGTTCATGCTCGAGCGCCAAGTCGAGTATGCCGTCAAAGCGTTGGATGGCCTGGGCGAGGCGGGTAAGTCCGCCATGGTCCCAACCCAAGCTGCGCAGGACCGTTTCAACGCGCAGGTGCAAGCTGATTTAGACAACACCGTTTGGGCCGACCCGGCGTGTAATTCTTGGTACAAGAACGAGCATGGCAAGATCACGCAAAACTGGTCCTCGCACACACGCGATTACGCGGCTGCGGTCGCAGACGTGAAGCTTGAGGACTATGAGCTGATTTAGGCGTTATCGTTTAGTCCAAGCTGTCCATGTAAGCTGGCAACCAACCCTCATGCGCCTCGCGGATTTTTGCGAGCGGTAGATTGATCACGTCCTCATTGAGGATGATGGCGTCGCCCTGGAGATCGCCTTGCTTGCCGGCATATATCCCAGCGGTTTTTGCGCGTTCGGTTAGGGCATCCAGTTTGTCTGGGCTGACCGCGATCATGTAACTGCCTTGATGCTCAACAAAGTATCCGAGCAAGCTGCCGGCAGCTGGAAAGGTGAGGTTCGCACCCACGCCGCTTGCGAGGCAAAGCTCGGTTGCGGCGCACATATAGCCACCATCAGAGACATCATGCACCGCATTTACGAGACCGTCCTCGATCAAGCTGCGGACAAAATCAGCCACCCCCTTTTCTTTGCCAAGATCAATGCGGGGTGGCGGCCCCTCTTCGCGGCCAAGGATTTCTCTTAAGTAAAGCGACGCACCTAGACCTGGCGTGGGTTCACCATCGGCGACTGCAATGAGCACATCCCCCGCTTGCGCGCCTTTCAGCGTCGCAACCTTGTCCAAGTCTTCAATCAGGCCAACGCCGCCAACGACTGGGGTTGGCGGGATCGCGATGCCGTCGGTCTCATTATAGAGGCTGACATTGCCAGATACGACCGGGAAATCGAGGGCGCCGCACGCCTCTGCCATCCCCTCGATCGCCTTGACAATATAGCCCATCGTCTCTGGCTTTTCGGGATTGCCGAAATTGAGATTGTCGGTGATCGCGATGGGTTTGGCGCCGACCGCTGAAAGATTGCGATAGGCTTCGGCCACGATCTGCTTGCCGCCTTCATACGGGTCAGCCGCGACATAGCGCGGGGTGCAGTCTGAGGTGATGGCGAGCGCTTTGTTGGTGCCGTGAATGCGTACAATCGCGGCATTGCCCATGCTTTGCGAACTGTCGACCGTGTCGCCCATAACGTGGCGATCATATTGTTCCCAGATCCAGCGTTTGCTGGCCATGTCCGGGCAGGACATGAGCTTGAGTAGAACCTCGCCATAGTCTTCCGGTTCTGGGATCGTCGCCATATCGAGGGGCGCGCGTTTTTTCGGCTCAACCCATGGGCGATCATAGTTCGGCGCGTCTTCGGCCAGTGGGGCGACGGGAATATCGCAAACCGTCTCGCCAAATTGTTTCAGAACCATCCGGCCTGTATCGGTGGTCATGCCGATGACTTCAGCGTCGAGATCGTATTTCTCGA
>CAYNUI010000054.1:0-12529 GCA_964400185.1 uncultured Hyphomonas sp. | reverse complement strand
CAGGAGAAACATTCTGTCGCCCGTCTTATCGGTGCGCCTCCCGGCTATGTCGGCTATGATGAAGGTGGTGTCCTGACCGAAGCGGTCCGACGCCGACCCTATCAAGTGGTGCTGTTCGACGAGGTGGAGAAAGCCCACCCGGATCTGTTCAATACGCTTTTGCAAGTGCTCGATGATGGCCGGCTGACCGATGGCCAAGGCCGGACCGTGGACTTTAAGAACACAGTCATCATCATGACCTCGAACCTCGGCGCAGATGCCATTGCAAGCGGCGATGAAGGGGCGCTGAGCGAAGCGCAACGTGAGGCGGTATCCACCGCGATCCGCGCGCATTTCAGACCGGAATTCATCAACCGGATTGATGAGACGGTGTTCTTCCAGCGCCTCGGACGCGGTGAGATCGATCATATTGTCGATATCCAAATCGCGCGGCTCGAGGGTCTGCTCAAAGATCGAAAGATGAGCATCTCGCTGACGGATGGCGCTCGCGCTTGGCTAGCCGAGCAAGGCTATGACCCGATCTATGGCGCCCGGCCCCTGAAGCGGGTGATCCAGAAGGAACTCCAAGATCCGCTGGCACGGCTGCTACTGGAAGGCCGCATCCATGATGGAGATCCGATCGACGTGGATGTCGATGGCGCGAGCCTCACCATCAATGGCGTTCCGAATGCGTTCGCCAAAGGGGCTGCAGCGCTTAATTAAACGCTCAGATACGGGCGGTCGTACAGAGACCGCCCGTCTCATAGTAAACGATTGAAAAGCCGAACTTTTCTCGTCTTAACCACGATTTCGATCCAATGGGAGAATACCATTGCGACGCTCGGATAATGTCTGTCGAAAGGTCGCTGCGTAGATTCAACGCTCCAAAGAAGAGGAGCGAAAGAATGCGATTACCCCTAACCTGCCTGACGGCGCTGCTGGTCTTCGCACCAGCGCATGCGGAAACGACAGAACCGGTCGCTACGGAAATTTCCTACACGTTGGAACAATTAGCAACCGCGCCCGGTGCTAGCGACGTCTTTGAGATGATCCAAGACGTGGCCCGTCAAACTTGCCGCCTGCCGCTCCCCGGAAAATTGTCCTCCACGGTCGTCGACCAGGCCTGCGTCCAAGAGATCGTCGAAAACGCCGTCACCCAAATCAACGCCCCAAATTTGACCCTCGCTTATCAGAAAGCGATCAGCCAAAGCGTTGAGTTGGAAACAAATTAAGCGACGCCAGTCCGCTTAAGGAGCGGGCGGTGCAACAGACGCCGTGATGATGGGTTCACCGACGTCTGGCTGTGCCGCCCGTATTCCGTTGATCCGATTACGTTCAACTTCGAACACGGCGAAAATATCAGGATCCATGGCGAGCTTACGGCCGGTTGGAAGCTTCAAGCGCATCGCGTCGACGGCTTTGCCATTCTTATAGACTTCATAGTGCAAGTGCGGGCCCGTTGAGGCACCGGTTGATCCGACATAGCCAATGATCTGGCCCTGGCGCACGCTTCTGCCCGCGCGGATGCCCCGCCCATAGCGCGACATGTGCGCATAAGCGGTCTTATAGCCTTTAGAGTGGCGAATGCGGACATAATGACCATAGCCGCCATAGCGACTGGCGCGTTCGACGACACCATTGCCGGCCGCATAGATGGGCGTGCCGGTCGGGGCGGCAAAGTCCGTGCCTTTGTGCAGCCGCGTATAGCCGCTGATCGGATGACGACGCTTGCCAAAGCGCGACGAAAGCCGCGCGCCATTGATCGGCGTTTTCATCAAAAACTTGGTCGAGCTTTCGCCATTCTCTTGGAAATAGTCGGTGATGTTCTCGTCCGGAGTGGTGAAGCGATAGAACGCTTTGTCCACCGCCTTGCCGTCCAGCGCCGCATACAGCACGTCGCCGCGGCGGATCACGTTTCCACGCTCATCTTTCAGAACGTCAAACACGAGCTCAAACTCGTCGCCCGGATGAACCTCGCGCTGGAAGTCCAGGTCATAGGCAAAGACTTGCGCGAAATCGACGACTTGCTGGTCTTCCGCCCCGAGCTTCTGTGCATCTTGATAGAGGCTGGTTTCAATCGTGCCTTTCACGATCATCGGCATCGCGATGAGCTGCGAATCCAGCGCAAAGGCTTTGTAAGTCCCGCCGGCCATGCGTTTCGCCATCAGGCGGCGACCTGGCTCTAAATTGACGCTCAGCGCGTTCAGCTCGTCGCCATCCACGTGCGCGGTCACTTCCAAGCCGGGTCGCACACGGCGTGCGTCGAGCAGCTCGGAATTGGTCAGGCTGTAGAGCGCCTGGTGGCCTTGATTGCCGGGCAGATCCAAACGATTGACCAGATCAGACAAGGTCTCGCGGCGTTTCAGCTTGGCCGGGCGCACATCAAGCGGAGCGCCAAGGCCGAAATCTTCGGCATCAATCGGTAGCGAGGCGAGACTGGCCGTCTCAATCACGGGCTCTGGTTCGGCGGCCGGCATGTTGGGCTCTGTCTTCAAGACCATCACCGTCGTCCCGCTCAGCGCAACAATAGCGCCAATCGCGATGAGACTTCGGGCCCCATGAGACAAAGAATTCAACATTTCGTTCTACTCCCGCGAGTCCTCAGCTAGCATTGAGTCCCGCTCCAGCAACCTAAAACGTCTTCGCTTCAAGAATTGTGCCGTTAAAGACTTAATAACCAGTTCCACTCGGTGGCAAGAACTGATCGTTTGAATCCATATGTCTTTTCAGTCATGAACGGGAACTGGGCAGCGCCAGGAAACCTGTGCTGGATTGGCCCATAGACAGGCGCGATGGGCGCTCTATTTGCTTCCTCATGCGCATGACCCTGCTTGTCATTTTGGCCGCGATTTTCGGCCTCGCCCTCACCGTCTGGGGGGTCTCCTCTATGTGGGCTGAGCTCGGTGTCCATATGACCCTGCATGGCTGGATCGCTTATGGCCTCGGCTGCGTCGTGAGTGTGCTGCTGGCGGGCGGCTTGTTCTATCTGACCTTTAAAAGTGCGCGCGACGGCTATGACGATATTGATCGACCTGAAGACTTAAACGATTAGACACGTCAGAACCGTGCGAATCGGTTAGAGAGAATAAGACTGTTTTCAGGGGCTGAGACTATGATCGAACCTTCCCGCCTTGCTGCCTTCATTGCATCCCGCATCTGCCACGACTTGATTTCACCTGTGGCCTCGGTGAATTCCGCCCTGGAGCTGCTGCAAGAGCCCGGCGACGCTGAAATGAAGGCTCAAGCCGAGCAGCTCCTGCACAATGGCGCTGAGTCGGCGGGCGCGCGCATTCAATTGCTGCGCTACGCGTTTGGCTCCGCTGGCCTGTCAGATACGGCAGCTGATCGCCACGAAGTTCAGAAAATCGTCGAAGGCTTCATGGAGAGCCACAAGCCAAGCGTCGAATGGCAGATCGACACGCCGCACTTTAGCTGCGGGCATGCGCGCGTCCTGATGAATCTCGTGATTATGGCGACGGCGGCGGTTCCACGCGGCGGGGTCGTATCGCTTAAAGTTGGCAATGATGGCGGGGGTTTGAGCATCATCGCCGAAGCCAAGGGCCCGAAAGCCCGGCTGTCTGATTTCACTGAATCCGCATTGGCGGGAGACACGCCTGAAGAGGGCTGGTCGGCGCGCACCATTCAGCCACTGTTTGCTAAAATGGTCGCCAGTGACCTCGGCGGTGAGATCACCGCAACCGCAGAAGAAGAGTGCGTGACCTTTACCGCGAGCGGTTTGCGAGCCGAGGGATAACCGTCTGTTAAGTAACCAGGCAGCATAAAGAGAGCCTAACTGACTGTCTGGTGGGCTATGAAGCACTGTTTGATTGTTGACGATTCACGCGTAGTCCGAACTGTAGCGGGTCGGATTGTGAAAGACCTGTCCTTCTCTGTCTCAGAGGCGGCCGATGGCGCGCAAGCCTTAGAACAATGCCGAAAAGAGATGCCCGACGCTATCCTTTTGGATTGGAATATGCCCGTCATGAACGGTCTCGATTTCTTGCGCGCGCTGCGCCGTGAGGAGAACGGAAGCGATCCGGTAGTGGTCTTTTGCACCAATGAAAACGATTCAGAACACATTGGCGAAGCCATCCGCGCGGGCGCCAATGAGTATATTATGAAGCCATTCGACGCCGACATTATTGAAAGCAAATTCGCCGAAGTCGGTCTGGTCTGAAGCAATTTCTTAATGAAGTTACGGTTTCTGGTAACTTTTGGACGAGACGAGGGGTCACGCCTCAGATGCAAGAGAGCACATTTAACGAGCTTTCAGACTTAGCCCTCCGCTTGAGCGGCCAGCATATCGCGGCTTCTAAAGCCTATTTGCTTGAAGCCCGACTGAGCACGATTTCCCGGCGCGAGAACCTCGCAACCTTGGATGATTTGGTGCATTGCCTAAAAGCGCGCCCAAATCCGCGCTTCGAACAAGAAGTTGCCGCCGCCCTGAGCAGCAAGAAAACCAGTTTCTTCGAAGAGCGTGACCTGATTGAGAAAGTCGTCACGCAAGCGCTGCCCGAGCGTCTCAAGCAATCTAAGAACGGCCGCTTGCGCGTTTGGTGCGCTGGCGTATCGACCGGACAGGAAGCTTGGTCGCTCGCCATTCGTCTGTCGGAAGAAATGGGCTCGACGCTGGCCCGCGCAGAGATTGAGATTGTCGGCACGGACCTCTCTACAGATTGCATCGAGACCGCCAAACAAGGCATTTACGGCCATTTCGACGTTCAGAAAGGCCTGTCCATTCATCGCCTCATGACCAATTTCAACCGCCGCGATAATGGGGATTGGGTGATCAATGAGGCGCTCCACAAGCATGTGAACTTCCGGCGTCACAATCTTCTCGACTCGGCACGCGATCTCGGCGCTTTCGATATCATCCTCTGCTGTAATGTTCTCGGCGCACTAGCGCCGTCCGCCCAGCGTCAAGCGGTCGAAACGATGAGCGCGCAGCTCTTACCAAACGCTTACCTTTTCGCCGCGCCAGACGAGACCTTAGAAGGAATTTCGAGCGTGGTTAAACCCTCACGCACATTGCGCGGGGCGTTTGAACGCGATACCACTGTCAAAAGTACAGCGGCAGCATAAGCCACTGACGATTGACGACATTGCTAGTCTCAAAGGGAGGACCCACCATGGGCATGGGAGAAGCTATCCGCACATTTTTCGCGCGTTATACCGATTTTCAGGGACGATCGAGACGTTCTGAATATTGGTGGTTCTTGCTCGCATTTTACATTTTCCTCTTCGTCGTCGGCGGCTTGATGTTCACCATTGGTGGCCTCAGTGGCGACAATTTGAACCCAATCGGAATGCTGCTTGCCGTCGTATTGGGCTTGGCCGCCCTCGCTATCCTGATTCCTGGCTTGGCGCTCAGTGTTCGCCGGTTTCACGATCTTGGCCAGACCGGATGGCTCGTCCTGGTTTTCGCTATTCTCGGCGCCATTCCGCTGATCGGCATTCTCGCCAGCATTGGCCAGCTCATCTGGTTCGCGATGCCGGGCACGACAGGACCGAACAAGTATGGGCCTGATCCTAAAGGCGGCCATGACGTCGGCGTCTTTAGTTAGACCAAACCCACCCTATCTTTCATGCACCCGCTGGCTGACCGCTAGCGGGTGCATTTCGTTTCAGGCTCTGATATAGGCGCGGCATGAAAGTTGAGCTCGATCTTTCCAAACGGCCCGATACTCCGGCGGCACCCAAATCGCTGGCGGGCCTGTCCCTGCCTGCTTTAAGGGCCGAGATGGAAGCGCTTGGCGTCGCGCCTAAGAAAGCCGGCATGCGGGCCAAACAGATCCGGCGCTGGGCGCATCATATGGGCTGCCAGGACTTTATGGCGATGACCGATGTCGCCAAAGAGCTGCGCGAGAAGCTATCGCAGAACTACAATTTAGATCGCCCAGAGATTGCTGATCACCAGGTCTCGGTCGATGGCACGCAAAAATGGCTGGTTCGCTTTCAGCCGGGCGTCGAGGGCGAGAGCGTCTTCATTCCCGATGTCAGCAAGTCCGGTGCATTGTGTGTCTCGAGCCAGGTCGGCTGTACGCTGAACTGCACCTTCTGTCATACCGGCACGCAGAAGCTGGTGCGCAATCTCACCGCGCAGGAAATTGTCAGCCAGGTCATGATCGCCCGCGATGCGATTGATGAGTGGCCGAGCAGCATGGAAAACCGCCGCCTCACCAATATTGTCTTCATGGGTATGGGCGAGCCGCTCTACAATCTCGATAATGTGGCTGAAGCAATCGATACGATCAGCGACGGCGACGGGATTGCAATTGGCCGCCGCCGGATCACCGTTTCGACGGCCGGCGTGGCGCCAAAGATCCCGGAACTCGGGACACGGACCGGCGCGATGCTTGCCATCTCGCTCCATGCGGTGCGCGATGATTTGCGCGACGAAATCGTCCCAATCAATCGCAAATACGACCTGCAGACTCTGTTCGAGGCCATTCGAGCCTATCCCGACCTTGGCAATTCCAAGCGCGTGACGTTCGAATATGTCATGCTGAAAGGCGTCAATGATAGTCTCGCCGAGGCCCGCGACCTGGTAAAACTTCTGCGCGGCGTCCCGGCTAAGATCAATCTCATCCCGTTCAATCCGTGGCCCGGCAGCCCGTATGAGTGCTCCGATTGGGAGACGATTGAAGCTTTCGCGGAAGTTGTGAACCGCGCCGGCTATGCGAGCCCCATCCGTACGCCGAGAGGCCGCGATATCTTCGCCGCCTGCGGGCAGTTGCGCTCTGAAAGCGTGAAGAAATCCGCCGCCGAGAAACGCCGCGAAGCGCTGGAACAAGCGGGCTAAGCCGCCCGCGCGCCGCGCACCAAACGCCCCGGCTTTGCACCCGTCGCCACTCCCTGGCGCTGAATAATCTCGCCCGCCACCACGGTTGCGTCATACCCATCGGCTTTTTGCATCAATCGGCGTCCGCCTGCAGGCAGGTCGTGGACGATGTACGGCGCGTGGAGCGTGAGATTATCGAAATCGATCACGTTTAGATCGGCGCGATAGCCGGGCGCGAGCACGCCTCGGTCTTTCAGACCAACCCATGCCGCCGTGTCGCGGCTCTGGCGCTGAATCAGAAATTCGAGCGGGAGCTTGTCGCCACGCTTGCGATCGCGGGCCCAATGGGTGAGCAATGTCGTCGGGAAGGAGCCATCGCAAATCATCCCGACATGCGCCCCGCCATCTGATAGACCGGGCAAGCTGGCCGGGCTTTCCAACATGGTTTTGACCGGGTCGAGGCTGCCTTGAGCATAGTTCAAGAAGGGCAGATAAAGCATACCCCGCCCCTCATCCTGCAACATCAGGTCGAGCGCGACCGTCTCAGGCGAGACTCCGCGCGCTTTGGCAATGGCGGCGACAGTTTTGTCTTCGGTCGGCTCATAATCCGGTGGATCGCCGAGCACGAACATTTTGCCGAAGCTGCGTAAGATCGATTTCACGAATGGATTGTCCGCATCCGGCTCATCATTGAGGAGCCGCTCGCGGAAGGTTGGGTCCCGCAAGGCTTTAAGCCGGGCATCGAAGGGTTCTGCAGCTATGGTTTGATAGATGGGATGACCGGAGAAGGGATTAAGCGTCAGCTCTAAACCTAAGAGCAAGCCCACAGGCCGCGGCCCGACCTGCGCGCGCATATCAAGGCCTGCAGCGTTCGCGCTTTCAATCTCGCCGAGCAGAAGCTTCCACCCTTCTGGCGAGACGTCGGCCTGGGCAAGTGAGACCGAAAGGGGTCGCCCAGACCGTTCGACAATCCGTCGAAGCATCGCCGCTTCTTTTTGCGGATCGTCAAAGTCAGAGACGAATTGCAAAACGCCTTTGCCTGCCGCACCGAGCGCTTCAGCAATGCCGGTCAGTTCTTTTTCGGATGCGGTCAGCGTCGGTGTTGGCTGACCATCTGAGGTACGGTGATTGAGCGTGCGAGACGTCGAGAAACCGAGCGCGCCCGCTTCTACGGCAGATTTTGCAAGCGCCGCCATTGCCGCAATATCGTCATCCGTGGCGTCTTCGCGATTGGCGCCGCGATCGCCCATGACATAGACCCGAAGAGCCGCATGCGGCAGCTGCGCCCCGAAATCGATATCAAACGCGCGAGTTTGGAGACTGTCCAAATAGTCCGGGAAGCTCTCCCAATTCCACGGCAGGCCCTCAGCCAGCACCGGGAAAGGGATATCTTCGACGCCCTCCATCAGCCGGATCAGCCGGTCATGATCGTGATCGCGCACCGGGGCGAAGCCGACCCCGCAATTGCCCATAATCGCGGTCGTGACGCCATGGTTCGAAGACGGCGACAGCGCATCGCCCCATGTCACCTGGCCATCATAATGCGTGTGGATGTCGACAAAGCCGGGCGCGACCAGCTTGCCCTTGGCGTCGATCTCTTCCGTGCCGGTTCCAGCGACCTCGCCGACCGCTGCAATCCGGCCGTTCTGGATCGCGATATCGGCATCGACCCCCGGCGTACCCGTGCCATCGACAACGAACCCGTTCCGGATCACTAGATCATAATCGGCCATAGCGCCTACCTCCGTGCACAAGGCCAAGTGTGCCAGCGCCGCAAAGCCTGTCAAACCTGCCGCCGCGAAATGCGCTGTGAGGTGATTGTCAGCAGGCCAATTACTTCCTAACTCAGGGCCATGACCAAGTCCTTGAAAATGCTCGTGGCGCAGCTCAATCCGGTGGTGGGAGACATCAAAGGAAACAAAGCCTTAGCCGAGACCGCTCATGCCGAAGCTAAGGCAAAAGGGGCTGACCTGTTGGTGCTCTCAGAGCTGTTTATTCTTGGCTATCCGGCTGAGGACCTGGTGCTCAAACCGGCGGCGGTTGAGCACTCGATGGCGGCGATTGAAGACCTGAAAGCGCTGACCAAGGACGGGCCGTCTATGCTCATCGGATCGCCCTGGGCGACCGAGGACAAGCTGTTCAACTCTGTCCTTTTGCTAGAGAAGGGCGAAATCCGCCTTCGGTATGATAAGCGCGAGCTGCCAAACTATGGCGTGTTTGACGAGAAGCGGATCTTCGATGCCGGCGAAGGCGATCATGTCCTGGTCGAGATGAACGACATCCAGGTCGGCATCGCGATTTGTGAGGACATTTGGTATTCGCGCGTGCCAGCCGCCCTGCATGAAGCGGGCGCTGAGGTTTTGCTGGTCCCGAACGCCTCGCCGTGGCGCCGGACGGTGAATGAAGAGCGCCATACGACTTTCTCGGCTTGGGCCAAGACCGGCGTGCCGTATCTCTTCGTGAACCAAGTTGGCGGCCAGGATGAGCTGGTCTTTGACGGCGCGTCTTATGCGGTCGATTTTGATGGCGCTGAACATCAACTCCTCGGCGATTTCGTCACCGGCACCGCCCTCGTCACCTATGATGGCGAGAGCCACCGCTTTGTCCCCGCCGATGACCCAGCGAAGCTCACAACCGGCTGGGAAGCGGAATATCGCGCCGCGACGCTGGCGCTTGGCGATTACGTCAACAAGAACCGCTTTCCCGGCGTCGTGCTGGGGCTCTCTGGCGGCATCGATAGCGCTCTGACCGCCGCCATGGCCGTCGACGCGCTTGGCCCCGAGCGGGTCTGGTGCGTGATGATGCCGAGCAAATATACAAGCTCTGAAAGCTTGGAGGACGCCAAAGCCTGCGCCGAAGCGCTCGGTGTGCGCTATGATACGATCAATATCGCGCCCGGCGTCGGCGCGTTGGACGAGATGCTCGGCGAAGCCTTCGCCGAAACCCAGCCCGACACGACCGAAGAGAATATCCAATCGCGCCTGCGCGGCCTCACCTTGATGGCGCTCTCCAATAAGTTCGGCCATATGGTGGTGACGACCGGCAATAAATCAGAAATGGCGGTCGGATACGCCACGCTCTACGGCGACATGTGCGGCGGCTATAATGCCTTGAAAGATTTCTACAAAACTGAGGTCTTCGCGCTCTCGCGATGGCGCAATACTGGCGTTCCGCTCGGCGCGCTCGGCCCCGGCGGCGAGGTGATCCCAGAACGGATCATCACCAAACCGCCAAGTGCGGAACTGCGCGAAGACCAAAAAGACGAAGACTCGCTGCCGCCTTACGACGCCCTCGATGACATCTTACGCGGCCTGGTCGATGCGGAAGAAGACGTCGAAGACATCCTCGCCCGCGGCCACGACGAAGCCACGGTCCGCCGCATCGAACATTTGCTCTACATCGCTGAATATAAGCGCCGCCAAGCGCCGCCCGGCGTGAAGGTCGGGTCGAAGAATTTCGGACGCGATCGGCGCTATCCGATCACGAACCGGTTCCGGGACGATTGAGGGGCGCGCCCTGTTCGATTGATCGAAAAGACAGACTGATCCGCGGCCCCGAACTGTCCGCCTTTGGAATGGCGTGAAGCCAGTCTTCTTGGGTCGCATCGTCGAGATAGATGAGCGAGCCCGCCGTCAACATTCTTGCAGACGTATTTTCGCTGTCTTGCTTGTGCCGAAACCGCATCTCGCGCGCCGCGCCCAAAGATACAATCGCCACGCCTGTTCCGATGCTCCGACCAGTCGCCGTATCAGAATGGAACCCCATGGAGGATTTGCCGTCCGGGTAATAGTTCAAGAGGCAATTATTGGGCTTAAACCCAACCGCATCGCGCACGGGACCGCATAAGGCTTCGAGACTGTCCGGAAATGGCGCATCATCATAAGCGATCTGTGAGTAATTATAGGCGATCCCAAAACTTGCCGTCTTGCGCGCTTTCATGCGTTCATCCCAAACCGTCTCGTCCAAGAGCTGATGGAAGAGTGGGCCAGGGTTGGGGATAAAATCCTCGATGAAAAGAAAATCTGCCATGCGCCTGAATGTACACCCGTTTTCTGTATTGCAAATGAATGTGTGCGGCCTGATCGGGGGGTGGAATCCTCACCCCCCATATCCAAGCGCGGCGTCCATCATGTGCCGCAGCTGCGCGCGATAGGTTTCGCTCTTTGGGTTGGCAATACCGTCCACTAATAGCGATTTCTCGACCAGGCTGATGCCGAACAAGACCGCTGCGAACAGAGCCGCGCGTTCGGCCCCTAAAAGATCACGCAAAAGAGCCTGCACGCTGCGATCATAGAGGCCGCGGACCATCTCCCCCACTTCTTCATCATGCGCATTGGTCAGCAGCATCCGGAAGGCCGATGGCTCGCTGCTGGTGCGGGGGGTCTCGGCATAGAGGCGGATAAACTGCTCGACCAGCTCTCTCTCATCTTGCGGTGCCGATTCTATGAGAGAGAAAGCGCCATCGATGGAAGCCTCGAACAGGCCAAGCTTGCTGCCGAAATGTCTTGAGATGAGCGCCACATCGACGCCCGCGGCTTTCGCGATTTGGCGCACCGAGACGTTTGAGTAGCCATTCGCCCAAAATTGGAGACGCGCTTGGCGGAGCAATTTTTCCCGAGTTTGCTGGGCTTTAGACATAGGCTCTTACACCCCGCACCGCACAAAAAGTCAACAAGTGTTGACAACCCGCATCTGGGCACCTATTTGAAAGTCAACACTTGTTGACAAATTATCTCGATCACGGAGCATCCCATGCCTAAGAAGATTGCGAAAAGCGGATTTCGAAACTGGAAACCCAGCCGTCTGCCGGACCTTAGCGGCAAGACCTATCTGATCACCGGAGGCAATTCCGGTATCGGATTTGAGGCGGCGAAACATCTCGGCAAAGCGGGCGGCAATATCATTATTGCGGCGCGAAACCCGAAAAAGGCTGAGCGGGCCGTAGAGGCGCTTAAGCCACACGTCTCAGGCACGGTCGAACAGGTGACCCTGGATCTTGCCGACTTGTCATCGGTGCGGTCCGCCGCTGAGGAGATCCGTAAGCGCGTGCCGCAGCTGGACGCGCTGATCAATAATGCTGGCATCATGCAGACCCCGCAGCTGCAAACCGCCGACGGGTTCGAGATGCAAATCGGCACCAACCATCTCGGCCATTTTCTGCTCGATGGTCTGCTATTCGATCTCGTCGAAAAGGCCTCCGGCCGCATCGTCACGGTGAGCAGCGTTGCGCATCGGTTCGGACGAATGAATCTCGATGATTTGATGATGACAAAGAACTACTCACCGACCCAAGCCTATGGACAGAGCAAGCTCGCTAATATGCTCTATGCGATGGAGCTTGATCGCAAATTGAAGGCCGCCGACAGCAAAGTGACTTCTTATGCCTGCCATCCGGGATACTCTGATACGTCGCTGCAGAGCACCGGCCCAACAGGCCTGTGGAACGGCATGTACAAGATCACCAACAAGCTCATGGCGCAGCCCGCCTCAAAAGGCGCGATCCCGACTGTGCTCTGCGCCGCTGGTACTGAAGCCCTTCCGGGCGCCTACTATGGACCGACCGGCATGAGCGAAATGCGTGGCCCAGTCAGCGATGCGATGGTGTCTGGCAAAGCACTCAATGAAGCGGATGCGCAGAACCTGTGGCAGCAAAGTGAAATGCTGGTCGATTTCTCTTGGGATACGGTCCTGTCCGCCGCTTAAGACACCCCCAGCCGCGAGGGCAGCTTTGCCTTTGCGCTGACTTGCCCTTATGGCCGTGCGCAAGAT
>CAYNUI010000053.1:1973-12936 GCA_964400185.1 uncultured Hyphomonas sp. | reverse complement strand
CCCGGTCAACGCGCACGTACTGTCAGTGCGGTGAATGTTGCGCGCGTAAAGCACGGTTGTGGATAAGAATCAAGCGCTGGGCTGGGGGATTATGTGTCAGCCATGATCGCATCAAGCCGGCGGATGGCCTCTTTGGCTTCTTCGCGCAGCATAGAGAGCACCGCGACATTGACCCATTCGCCGTCTGCGAACTTTTCATATTCGCGCAAAACGCCCTCTTTCACGGCGCCAATCGATTGGATCGCCCGCACAGCGCGTTCATTGCGATCCTCAACATACCACTCCACCCGTTTTGCGCCCCAGTCCAAGGCGCGTTGGATAAGCAGCTTCTGGATCGCTGCATAAACACCGCGGCCTCGTAAATGGGGTTCGAGCCAGGTATAGCCCAGCCGCACGCGGCGATGCATCTTATTGGGATTGATCAATGCGGTGACGCCGACGAACTGATTGTTCGCATTGGGATTGAGCAAGGCGAAAGCGTAGATCTCGTCATTGTCGCCATGTCTAACGACATGATCATAATAGGCATCGAATCCAGCGCCGCGCTGAATGGCCGGTAGAGACAGCCACATATACTCCACAGCACCGCTTGAGCGTAGGTCTTCGCGGAAGCGCTCATCAAGCGGTTCCAAACGGATCATTTCATTCTCGAGGCCGGGGGCTGAGAGGTCCATATACCTTAGTCGCCTGACTGCCCGTCTTTCGCAAGTCAAAACTGGTTTACGTTGATCACGGATTGGTGGGGTGCGTTTGTCCTGCCGGACACTCTTAGGGGGGGAGGAAAGGATCCGGCAGGACAGCGCAAGTCCAGTGGCGGAGGGAATTGGGATCGGATGCCACCGGTGCGTTTTTGCGCGAGCTGCTCACACACAACTCACAGGATCAGATGTGGTCCAATCGTATCGACTTTCAAGAAAATCCGAATGACGTTCTGATCAACTAAGCGTGATATAGTCGATCTTAGGCCAATTGAATAATTGATATTTTGGCTTGGATAGATAGATACAGTCTATGCATTTGCCGACGCTCCGCCAATTAGAGTTTCTTTGCGCCATCGCCGATCATGGCTCGTTTTCGAAAGCGGCTGAGGCCTGCCATGTCACGCAGCCGACTTTGTCAGCCGCCATCAAGGAAGTGGAAGGCTTGCTCGGCGTCCAATTGATCGAGCGCGAGTCTCGCGGAGCCTCGCTGACACAAGCCGGATCAGCGGCGGTTGAGCGCGCGCGGACGATCTTATCCGACACGGCAGATCTCGTATCGGCGGCGCGGCAAGCTGGCGCCCCGCTTTCTGGCCCGTTTAGGTTGGGGGCGATCCCAACGATTGCGCCCTTCTTGCTACCGCGGACCCTGAAAGCGCTGCGCAAATCGCACCCCGGCTTGAAGCTGTATCTGCGCGAGGATCAGACGGAGCGTCTTCTGGAAGCTCTGAAAGCCCGCAAACTCGACGCCGCCTTGATTGCGCTGCCTTGGGACGCCTCAGGCATTGAGACCATGGATCTTGGCGATGACGAGTTTCTACTGGTCGCGCCCTCTGATCATGCTCTGCTCAAATCAGAGGTTCTGTCCTCCGCGGATCTCGTCGATGAAGATGTGCTTTTGCTCGAGGATGGCCACTGTTTGCGTGATCACGCCTTGTCCATTTGCCGCTTACCGACACAACGCGGCGGCGCGGATGTGACGGCGACCAGCCTGCCAACATTGGTCCACATGGTGGCCGGCGGTCTTGGCGTGTCGCTGCTGCCAAAGCTCGCGGTTGAGGCGGGGGTGACCTCCGGGGCAGATGTGGATCTACGCGCGTTCAGCACACCGATGATTGGACGCCGGATCGGCATCGCTTGGCGCACAGGATCCCCGCGCGCCAAAGAGGCTCAGATGATTGGCGAAATTGTCCGCGGAGCGCTCTAAGCTGGTTCGCGATCATCCACATGCGCGGAGAGATTATCTGCCGCGCGGAAGACGTCTTCATCTAAATCGCCCTCCCATTTTGCCACCGCCGTTGCGACCGCCGCGTCGCCCGTAACATTGGTCATGGTCCGCATCATGTCGAGCAATCGGTCGAAGGGCAGAATGAAGCCGATGATCAAGAAGGCTTGTTCTTCAGGAATGCCGACCTGCGCGAGGGCGAGGCCTGACAGGAAGAGCCCGGCGCTTGGAATACCCGCCGCACCGATTGAGACCAGCGTCGCCATAACGGCGACGAGGACATATTGCGTCAGCGTCACTTCAACACCCATGGCTTGCGCGCCGAACAGGGCGACCATGCCAATATAGATCGCAGTCCCGTCCATATTGATCGTCGCACCAAGCGGCAGCACCGAGCCGGCCACGGCTTTGTCGATGCCGAGATTTTCTTCCGCGCAGGTGATCGTCACCGGAAGGGTCGCTGAAGAACTCGCCGTCGAATAGGCCACCGCTTGCGCATCCGTTATGCCGCGCAAGAAGGGGATAAAGGGCAGGCCCAAAATGCCTTTAATGATGACCCCGCCATAGGTGATCAGAATGTGCAGGGCACAGGCGAGATAGAGCGCGATGGCGAGCGTGCCGAGACTTTGCAGAACGCCCAGCCCTTGCGTGGCCATGACGGTCGTCATCAATGCAAACACGCCGATCGGGGCGGTTTCCATCACAATGATGGTGACTTTCATCATCGCTTCTGAGGCACCGTCAAACCATTTTCCGACGGGCTCTGCGATCTTGCCTGCCATCAGGATGCCGACGCCGAACATGATGGCGAAGAAGATGATTTGCAGAATGTTGCCAGTGGCAAGCGCTTCGATTGGATTGGTCGGGACGATGTTGAGCAAGCGGTCAACGATCCCGCCAGCTTCCGAGGCGCGCTCTGAGACGGACTGCATCCGACTTGTATCGGCGCCTGCAAAGGTCTCCGGCGAGAGGCTCGCGCCCGGCCTGAAGATCGTCGCCATCAAAAGGCCGAGAGAAACCGCAATTGCGGTCGTACCAAAGTATGTTGCGATCGTGCGCACGCCGAGACTGCCAAGGCGTTTCGGGTCGCCCATAGCGATGATCCCAGACACAAGCGTGAAAAAGACGAGCGGTACGATCAACATTCTGATCAAGCGCAAAAACAGGTCCCCAAGCCAGCTGACCCATGTCGTAGCGAAAGCCCCACCGGCCTCCGCGCCCATGCCATAGCGAAGACCCAATCCTGTCGCCAATCCTAGGATCAAAGCCAGGATAACGCGTTTCCAAAGGTCAATCTTGAACCACCAGCTCATGCCCGCTCCATTTTCTCTCTTTCGACAGTGCTAGAGCGCATTGTCCTGCTGTTCAACTTGGAAGGGGCAGGATATGAGCATTCTTATGGAACTGCTTGATCGTCTGTCATCTGGGTGGAAAGCCTGGCTGATCCTATTTGCCATTACGTTTACCGCCGCGGCCCCGGGTGTCTTTCACATGCCGGCCATGGACCGCGATGAGAGCCGATTTGCGCAAGCATCTAAGCAATACATCGAGACCGGAGACTATCTGATCATCCGCTATCAGGATGAGTATCGAAACAAGAAACCCGCTGGCATTCATTGGCTGCAATCGGGGGCGACGCACCTTCTCGGCGAGGATGAGAATCTCGACATTTGGACCTATCGCGTCCCAAGTTGGCTGGGCGCCGCCTTCGCCACGCTCGCCACTTTTTGGTGCGGGATGGTTCTGATCGGACGACGGGCGGCCTTCTTAGGGGCAGCGCTGTTTGGGGCGACGCTTTTGCTGACCAGCGAGGCCCATATCTCCAAGACCGATGCGATGCTGGTCTTCTTGACCACCTGGGGGATTGGTGCGCTCGCGCGGTTCTATATGGGCGAGGTCAAGAATCCCAAACGCTTAGCGCTCCTTTTTTGGTTCACCATGGGATGCGGTCTTTTGATCAAAGGCCCTGTGACGCCCATGGTTGCCGCTTATGCTGGATTTGGCGCCTGGGTGTGGGCGAAGTCTGGCGAAGGCAAAGGCGGAGATTGGTGGCGGCCGCTTATCTGGTGGCCGGGTCCGGCGCTCGCAGCCGCCATGTTCCTGCCTTGGCTGATCGCCATCCAGTTCGCGACCGACGGAACCTTCCTTCAGGGCGCGGTGGGCAAAGACCTCAAAGACAAATTCGCAGGCGCCTCAGAAGGCCATGCTGGATGGCCGCTTTATCATTTGAGCCATATCCCGGTTTGGTTCTTCCCCGCCGTCTTGCTCCTCATCCCGGGCATGACTATGGCCTGGAAACAGCTGCGTGGTGTGAGCGATGCGGCCCGAAAGCGCGGCACCGATGCGATTTTGGTCTTGCTAGCGCTCGGTGCGCTCACGGCATTGGCGACTTGGATCCTGCCGGGAGAGCTCGGCGCAGGGGCACCGTCCGCGTTCCCGGCCATTATCATCTTCGGCTTCTGGGGACTGGCGACGATTCCGTCTTGGCGCGAACGCTGGGCGATCGCGGACGCGGTCCCAGTTTCGAACGAGGTGAAAGCTCTGCGCTTCCTGGTGGCTTGGTCGGTGCTCAACCTGATTTTCTTCGAGCTGATGCCGACGCGTCTCAGCCACTATATTTTGCCCGCCTATCCCGCCTTTGGCCTATTGTGCGGTTGGGCCGGATTGAAGCTGATCGAGGGCGCAAAGCTGCCTGTCTCCAAATGGCTGAGCTTTGCGATTTATGCTTTTGGCGGCGTGTTGCTGGTTCTGGTCAGTTCGCCGCTCGCTGCGCGGCTCGTCAAAACCGAAGCAGCCGGAGATTTCAAGACCGTCGAGGCGGAGACCGCAATCGCGCAATGGGCGAGTGCGGTCGAGTTCCCGCTGGTCCTTTGGTGGCTCGGCGCTGCGGTGTTCGTGTTCTCGCTCGCGGCTTTCCTGATCAAGCGCATCGGTGTCGCGGCGGGGCTCGGCATTGTGACCAGCCTCTTCTTGGGTTGGCATGTGCGAACGTACTTCATTCCAGCACAGCTTTGGTTGCAGCCGACAGAAAGCGCCCGCCTCGCTTTGCAGGGCGTTTGCGGCGTGCCGAGCGAGACCTGCGAAGACGGACGCGAAAGCCCAGAGCGTGTGCTCGCTATTGGCTATTCCGAGCCGTCTTACATTTTGACCATGGGCACGCAAAACCTGCATCCGCCAGAAACACCGATGACGCTGCCAGCCGATGAAGCGGCCTATCCGGTCGTTTATCTGGTCAACTTGGAAAGCCGGGGCAGCTCGCCACAAGCGTGTGACGTTTTGGGCGAGGACTGCATTCCAGCCGCGACCGAGATCCGCGATGATCTGCTGGAGCAGGCGAGTGTCACTGGTCTTTGCGTGACTGAATCTGATCCGGTTTATGCGCTTAACTATTCGAACGGTGATCCAGTAAACTTCGTGGCCTATCGGTTCGAAACCGGCTGCTAAAACTGGCGCATTCTGTCGCGCGGCATTCGTGCATCTCACCCGCAGAATAAGGGCTCTTACCTAGACTGTGTCAGTCATGGAGCCTGAGTATGACCTATGTAGAGCCGCATCGAAAACCTGAAGGATTGCGCGACCGGATCGCCTTTGCGTTCGTGAAATTCCTGCGGTTCTTCGCTGATTTGTTTTTCCGCAAACGCTATGGGCACCGCGCGGTTGTCTTGGAGACGGTTGCGGCGGTGCCGGGCATGGTTGCCGGTCTGCTTCAGCATTTACGGGCCATAAGGCGCATGCGGGACGATCAAGGCTGGATCAAAGAATTGCTGGATGAGGCTGAGAATGAGCGCATGCACTTGATGACCTTTATTCAAGTCGCCAAGCCGAGCCTGTTTGAACGTGGCTTGATCATGTTCGCCCAAGCCATTTTCTACAATTTCTACTTCTTCCTCTATCTGTTTGCGCCGAAGACTGCGCACCGCGTGATTGGCTATTTCGAGGAAGAGGCGGTCACGAGCTACACGCATTACTTGCGCGAGATTGACGAAGGCCGGCTTGAGAACGGGCCTGCACCACAAATCGCGATCGATTATTGGGGACTGCCTGCCAATGCGCGGCTCCGCGATGTCGTGATTGCTGTTCGCGAAGACGAGGCGGGCCACCGCGATCGCAATCACTATTTTGCCGACGCCCTGATCAAAGGCGATGAGCCGGAGCCGGAACGTCCCCTAAGCGCGGCGTAATATATAGCCGACGCGTGGGAAGTGAATGTGGAGATTGTCAGCCCGCTCATCCTGGCGGGCGATGATAACACGCTCTGCATTGGCAATCACCAAATCGCCTTCAACCCAGTCTTGGGCATAATCATCCGGCGCAATGGCGACACGGTCGCCGGGTTGGAAGTCTCGCAGGTCCCCAGATGTGGAGGCGGGTTTGAGGCGCGGCGCGGCATCATGTGCGATTTGGATCGCCTCCGCGCCAGAGATCTCTTCTGGCGCTTGGCCTTTGAACTCCTTCAGGCGTTGATACCAATCCTTGGTCAGCGGCGCGGATTGGAAGCATTCTTCGAGAAAATCAGGAATGTTCTTCTCGACGAACCAAGGGTTCATGAAAGCGTGGACGTCGACCATTCCAGGCTTTGTCCCGACCAGCCAATCGCCGGTTCCAGCATGCCGCCCGCCATCCAAACGCTCTTCGATCCACAGCAATTGGCTGCGCCATTGATCTCGCATCACAGGCGCGGCCGCTTTCATGGCTTCGACATTAAACGGACGACCCGACATTTTTGTCCGGTCATCGATAAACTCTTGCGGCATGTGTTCGCCAATGGCGCCGAAGATGACGGCGACGCTGGTTTGGAACCATTTGCCATCGGTCCATCCTGCAACCATGCGTGCGAGACCTTCATGGCCGGGCAAATTGAGGGCCGGGATCTGAAACCGCTTCTCCAACTCGGCGAGCATCACGGTCGTGTCGCAAAAGATGTCGGCGCCGATTTGCATGACTGGCGTGCGGCGATAGCCACCGGTGAGCGGCGTCAGGTCTGGTTTCGGCATAATCGATGGGATCTCGACCGAGGTCCAACCCAAATTCTTCATCCGCAAGGCCAATCGGATCTTTTCCGAATAGGGCGAGCGGTCGAATTGATGAAGAATAATACTTTGGGCGTTCGCCATCCTGAATTGCCTCCCCAGACAGACTTTTACCTATCTTTGCGGGATTTGACGGGGAAGGGAAGGGAGGATCAGACCTTTGCCAAGGCTTGCTCCAAATCCGCAATGATATCAGCGGCGTCTTCAATTCCCACAGACAGGCGCACCGTGTCGGGCGCAGCGCCCGCGGCGGTTTTCTGTTCATCCGAAAGCTGACTATGCGTGGTCGAGCTTGGATGGATGATCAGCGATTTGGTGTCGCCAATATTGGCCAAATGACTGAACAGCCCCACGCTCTCGACCAGTTTTACGCCCGCTTCGTGCCCGCCTTTCAATCCGAACGTGAAGACCGCTCCAGCCCCATTCGGGCAGTATTTTTGCGCCAAGGCATGGTGATCATCGCCGGGCAGGCCAGCATAGCGCACCCAGCTAACTTTCTCATGGCCCTGCAGATAGCTGGCGACCGCGACGGCATTGGCGCAATGTTTGTCCATGCGGAGCGGCAGCGTCTCACACCCCGTCATGATCATGAACGCATTGAACGGCGAAAGCGCTGGCCCGAGATCGCGCAAGCTAAAGGCCCGCGCGGCGATGGCGAAAGCGATATCTACTTCTTGGCCATCCGGGCCGAGCGGCAGCGCGCCAAACCCATCGGCAAAGACCAGATCATTGTAATAGGCCTGAGGCGTGGTGAGCGTCGGATACTTGTCGGCATTGGCTTTCCAATTGAACCGCCCGCCATCGACCAGCATGCCGCCAATCGAATTGCCGTGCCCGCCGATAAATTTGGTCAAAGAATGAACGACGATATGCGCGCCATGTTCAAGTGGGCGGCAGAGATAGGGCGAGGCCATCGTATTATCGACCATGTAAGCGACGCCATGCTTGTCCGCGATGGCGGCCACCCCAGCAATATCGGTGACGATGCCGCCGGGATTGGCGAGGCTTTCGGTGAAGATCACGCGGGTCTTGTCATCGACGGCCGCGTCGACAGCGGCGAGGTCGTTAATGTCGACAAATTCGACCTCCCAGCCGAATTTTTTGAACGCGTGTCCGAGCTGATTGATGGAGCCGCCATAGAGCTGTTTGGCGGCGACGATCTTCATGCCGGGTTCCATGAGGACGTGGAATGCGAGCATTTGCGCCGCGTGTCCGGAGCTTGTCGCGAGCCCCATCGTGCCGCCTTCAAGGTCGGCGATACGGGCTTCGAGCGCTCCCGTCGTCGGGTTGCCGATCCGCGTGTAGATGTCGCCGAATTCTTGCAGCGCAAACAGCTTTGAGGCGTGGTCAGCGTCTTTGAACACGAAGCTCGTCGTTTGATGGATCGGTTGGGCGCGCGAGCCTGTAACCGGGTCCGGTGCTGCACCAGCATGCAAAGCGCGCGTCGAAAAGCCTTGAGACATAAGTTCCCTCCAAAAATCCTCTAATTTGCTGGCCTTATGACTAGACCTTCGGCTGGATTTGCCTAGCTTATTTCCTAAGAAAACCGGTTAGCGGTGCTAAATACGAACAGTCTGGGAGGTGGTTTGAGATGTTAGACACAAAAGCGATGCCGCATGTTGCGGATATTACGCGCGTCCAAAGAGAGATCAGGGGCGACGAGGTCGCGTTCTGGTGCAAAGGGGAAAAGACGACCTTTGCCGAACTTGATACGCGCGCCAATCAAGTCGCCAACGGGCTTATGGCGCTCGGCGTGCAGCCCGATCAACGCGTCGGCTATTTGGCCAAAAATACCGCCTATTACTATGAGATGATGTTCGGCTGCTCCAAAGCGCGTGCGGTGATGAATGCGGTCAATACGCGACTGGCGGCGCCTGAGGTTCAGTTCATCCTGTCTGACGCGCAGGTTCGCGTGCTTTTTGTCGGGCCTGAATGGTTCGGCATGATTGAGGCGATCAAAGACGAGTGCCCGCATCTCGAACACATCATCACGCTCGAAGGCGCGCATGAGGGATGGCCGGAATATACTTCTTGGCGCGATGGCCAAGATACGGCGGCGCCCGGCCTCGAAACCAAAGACGATGACGATGTCATTCAGCTTTACACGTCCGGCACCACCGGCCTGCCCAAGGGCGTGATGCTGACCAATGCCAATTATCGCGGGTTCATGGAGCAAGCCGGACAGCTGGAATGGTCCAGCTATGATGCGGGCGACAATGTCATGAACGCCATGCCGCTCTTCCACGTGGCAGGCGTGAATGTCGGTATTCTCGCTACCGCCCAAGGCGCGCGCACGGTTGTGCTGCCAGAAATCAATCCGGCCGAGATTTTGGATCTGATTGAAAAAGAAGCGATCAATCACGCCTTCTTCGTACCGGCGGTGATTTTGATGCTCAGCCAGATGCCGGATTTCCGCCAGCGCGATTATTCTAAGCTGAAACAAATCTTCTACGGCGCGAGCCCGATTACAGAGGATCTCCTGATCACCGCGGTTGAGGTGATGGGTGCGCGCTTCACGCAGGTCTATGGCCTGACCGAGACCACGGGCGGCGGTACCTATTTGCCACCCGAAGCGCATGAGCCGAGCCGCGGCAAACTGCGCTCTTGTGGCGTGCCGTATCCGGACACGATCATTCACTGCGTTGATGCCGACGGAAAGCCGGTGCCGACCGGCGAGGTCGGCGAGATTGTGATCCAGTCGAGCTTCGTCATGAAAGGCTATTGGAACCGGCCCGAAGCGACAGAAGACGCGATCCGGAATGGCTTCTTCCATACCGGAGATGCGGGATACTTCGATGAGGAAGGCTTCCTCTTCATCCACGACCGGGTGAAGGATATGATCGTCTCCGGGGGCGAGAACGTGTACCCGGCTGAAGTCGAGAATGCGATTTTCGGACATCCGGAAGTGGCTGACGTCGCCGTGATCGGAGTTCCGGACGAAAAATGGGGTGAATCGGTCAAGGCCATTATCGTGCCGAAGGATGGAGCAAACCCAAGCCCAGAGAGCATCATCTCTTGGGCGCGCGAAAGGATTGCAGGCTATAAGTGCCCGAAATCGGTGGACTATATCGAGGCGCTGCCACGTAATCCGTCTGGCAAGATCCTGCGCAAAGACCTGCGCGAACCCTATTGGGCGGATCAAGAAAGACGCGTGGGTGGTTAGACCATGATGGATGATGCGCACGGCGTTCATGACTATGTCTATGATGAGCGCAATGCCGACATCCTCGTCTCAATCAATGGCGAGCTCAAACATCGAGACGAGGCCACCGTCTCTGTGTTTGAGAGTGGCTATTTGCTTGGTGATGGGGTGTGGGAAGGGATGCGCGTCCACAAGGGCGGTGTCGCGTTCTTAGAACCACACCTGAAGCGGCTTTATGCGGGTGCCAAGACCATTGATATGGAGATTGGCCTGACGCCGGATGAGCTCAGGCAGCAGCTGTTTGACTGCCTCAAAGCGCAGGAGATGACGGACGGGGTGCATCTGCGTCTAATGGTGACGCGCGGTGTAAAAAAGACGCCCTATCAAGGCCCTCGTTTCACGATCACACCGCCGACCATTGTCATCATTCCGGAATACAAATCGCCTGTGCCAGAAATCCAGGCCAAGGGGGTCTCTCTGTTTACGGCGCATGTCCGGCGCACGGGGCCGGCGGAACAAGACCAGAAGCTGAACTCGCATTCCAAGCTCAATTGCATCCTTGCTTGTATTCAAGCGGACAAGGCAGGTGCCGATGAAGCTTTGATGCTGGATCCGGATGGCTTTGTCGCGACTTGTAACTCGACGCATTTCTTCATTGTGCGCGATGGCGAAGTTTGGACGAGCCCGCCTGAATATTGCCTTGGTGGGATCACGCGCGGGAATATCATTCGCGTCTGCCGAGAGAATGATATCCCAGTCTTCGAGAAACGGTTTTCTCTCTTCGACGTCTATTCCGCCGATGAAGCGTTTATAACCGGCACCTATGCGGGCGCGACGCCGGTGCGGGAAGTGGATGGACGGGTCATCG
>CAYNUI010000053.1:0-1873 GCA_964400185.1 uncultured Hyphomonas sp. | reverse complement strand
TCATCGAGACCTTGAACGGTCCGATGACGCAGCGCTTGTCGTCCCTCTATAAGCAGCTCGTCGACGCCAACCTTACGCCGATCACATGAGCAATCCCTGCCTGCGGATCGCGATGTGGTCTGGTCCCCGCAATATGTCGACGACCATGATGCGCAGCTTTGGCGCGCGCGCTGACACGCAATGTGTGGATGAGCCCTTCTATGCCGCCTACCTCAAGCTGACGGGTCTCCGGCATCCCATGTCAGATGAGATCTTTGCGAGCCAAAGCAGCAATCCGGTTGAGGTTATCGCGGACCTGACCTGCCCGTCTGAAAACGACACGGCAATTTACTATCAGAAACACATGACCCACCACATGGTGCCTAACTTGAGCCGCTCTTGGATGCGCGATTGCAAGAACGTGTTCCTTATTCGCCATCCGGCGCGGGTCATCGCGTCTTACGCGCGCAAAATGGAAAAGGTCAGCTTGGGCGCGATTGGGTTTCCGCAGCAGCTCAGCCTGTTTGAAACGGCCGCTGAGTTCGAAGGCGAAGCGCCATTGGTGATCGATAGCGATGATATTTTGCGGAACCCTGAGGTGATGCTTCGGACCTTGTGCAAGGCGCTCGGTATCAACTGGGACCCGGTCATGCTCGCTTGGTCGTCTGGGCCGAAACCAGAAGACGGGGCTTGGGCGCCGCACTGGTATGACGCGGTCTGGCGTTCAACGGGATTTGGTCCAGCCCCAGGTGATTTGCCGGAGATCGATCCTGAGTGGCAGTCGATCTATGATGAGGCGCTCGCCATCTATGAGCGCCTCGCGGATCACAAAATCGACCCGCCCGCTGGGTGAGTGCTTCTCAGGTGGGACGTCTATCTCTAGTCTGGCTTCAAACGTAACGAGGTGAGTGATGCGAACAGCAATGAAGATCGTGAGGGCGATTGGATTATGGGCCATGGCGGCAGGCTGGGCGACGGCGAGTGCGCAAGACTATGGTGCCTTCGACCAAGGCCGTGAGGTCGCTGGCGTGGATGCCGTTTTGGAGTTTCGTGACCGCATCGCACCCGAAAACGAAATGACGCGCGATCGGTTGGAAAACCTCCTCCCACAATTGATGGAGGAGACAGATCTCGACATGTGGCTCGTCATCAATCGCGAATATGCTGAGGACCCGGTTTACGTTTCGCTCGTGCCACAGCCGGTCTTTGCGGCGCGCAGAACGACGATCCTTGTCTTCCACAAAACCGATGACGCGTTCGAAATGCTAACCGTCAATCGCTACCCGCTCGGTGAGCCCTATGAAGCAGCCTGGGAAGGCGGCGATCTGGCTGAGCAATGGCAGGCGCTGGCGGATCTGATTGCTGAAAAGGATCCGGAACGCATCGGCATCAATGTCTCTGCAAACTGGCCCGTCGCGGATGGGCTGACGCATGGATTGCATCAGCAGCTCATCTCTGTGCTTCCGACACGCTATGAGCGGCGCTTGGTGAGTGCTGAGGATTTGGTGATCCGCTGGGTGGAGACGCGCAGCGACCTCGAAATGGAGGCCTATGGCCATGTGGTGAGCTTGGCGCGGTCGGTGATCAGCGAGGCCTTCTCCTCAAAGGTCATCACGCCGGGCGTCACCACCACGGATGATGTCGCCTGGTACATTCGCCAACGCTTTGAAGATCTCAATCTCGCCCCGTGGTTTCAGCCTTATGTCAACGTCCAACGTCCGGGACTCGCGTGTGAGGAAGACCAAGCCTTTTGTGGAACCGGCGGGATCATTCGCCGCGGCGACGTGATCCATACGGATGTGGGCATCTGCTATCTCAAGCTCTGCACCGATACCCAAGAGATGGGTTATATCGCGCAGCTCGGCGAAGCGGACGTTCCAGACGGACTGAAAGC
>CAYNUI010000052.1:0-12964 GCA_964400185.1 uncultured Hyphomonas sp. | reverse complement strand
AAGTCGGCGACCACGGGCGCGTTGCTGGCCCCATCCGCGCCCCAGACAATGACCATGCCGTCAATATTGAAATGTGGGCGATCGACGATTTCAGCGTGAGCGCCGCTACCGACGAACGCAGCCGCTGCTAGCCATCCACAGATGGCGCAAAGATGTCTGTAAGTCTTCCGCACGCGTTAAGGATAATTTCCTCCGCCCTAAGAAGCCCTTAAAGCGCTGACACGAGCAGACGCGGCGCTTGGTCTCCTCGCCACTCAATCTCCAATGTGATCGATTGGCTGAGGGGGGCTCCCGGGCGCAGCGCTGTCTTTGAGTTTTGGCGATAAATGGTGTGCGGAGCGTGGCCGGCGGCGAGAGCCTGCGCATTTTCGCCGACACTCGTTACGCGCACGCTGACACCTTCCAGAGGTGAGTTGTCGGCGGCTCGAATCTCGAACCCTGTATTGCTGGCTATGCGAATCGTTTGGCGATGGCCGGATGCTTCAAACGAGCCAACAAGCTGTCCAGACCCGAGTAGTTCCGTCGACGCAAAATCCACCGCTCCGAGGAGGGCGACTGTCTGACCTTGCCCGACCAGAGTTTCATCTTGCCAAACCAGAACCGTCGCGGGTTGGGCAAAGCGCACGTGATGCACTGTGCTGGCAGCGCTGGAAAGCGCACTCAATGCGACCAGAGTCGCGAAGATGACCAGCTTGAAAGCACTCATTCTAAGGGCCCAAAAGGTTAATATGCATTAACGAATACAGGGCTAAGCCAGTTTTGTGCCAAGCGCCAAGCGCAATAGCGCTCAGTCGCATCGCTTGACGGGTCAGCCGCGCCCGAATAGCCCTCTGACCAAACAGAGTTTGAGCAAGGAGCCTTCACATGGCTGATTACGGAGACATGCCCACCGGGAATCTGATGGCGGGCAAGCGCGGGATTATTATGGGTGTCGCGAATAAGAACTCCATCGCCTGGGGCATCGCCCAACAGCTGGCGGCCCAAGGCGCTGAAATCTGCTTCACCTATCAGGGTGAAAGTCTCGAGCGCCGGGTCCGCCCTCTGGTTGAGAGCATCGGTATGGATTTCATGCTGGAAGCCGACGTGACGGATGATGCCAGCATGGATGCCGCTTTTGCTGCGGTGAAAGAGAAATGGGGAAAGATCGACTTCCTCGTCCATTCCATCGCCTTCGCTGGTAAGGATGAACTGATGGGCTCAATGGTCGCGAACACGTCTCGCGAAGGCTTCCGCCGGGCCATGGATATTTCGGTCTATAGCTTCATCGATGCGTCGCGCCGGGCCTCAGAAATCATGCCTGACGGCGGCGCGATCATTTGCATGACGTATCTCGGCGCCGAACGTGTCGTGCCGAGCTATAATGTCATGGGTGTTGCAAAGGCTGCGTTGGAAGCCTCAACGCGCTACGCGGCCCGCGATCTCGGCACACAAGGCATTCGTGTCAACGCGATCTCAGCTGGCGCCATGCGCACTTTGTCACTGGCAGGTATTCGCGGCGGCAAATCGCTTATGGGCACCGGCAAGGACTGGTCGCTGCTCAAAGAAGACACGCGCATGGAAGGCGTCGCTGGATGTGCGCTCTATCTGCTATCGCCGCTTGGTCATTCGATCGCCGGGGAAGTGCTGCATGTCGATGCTGGCTTCCACGCCGTCGGCGTTCCGGAGTTGCCGGAGGAGGGTTAAGTGGCCACCAAACTCTTCATCTGGGTCGGGCACCCGCGCGAAAACTCTCTGAGCCATGCGTTAGCGGATGCATACCAGCGCGGGGCGGAATCCCAAGGCGCTGAAATTCGCCGGATGAATCTGCATGACATGGAATTCGATCCCGATCTCACGCACGGCTATAAACAACGCAAAGACCATGAACCGGCTCTGGTTGAGTTTCTTGAGAACATCAAATGGGCCGAGCATATGGCTTGGTTCCATCCGCTATGGTGGGGTGGCATGCCTGGCAAAATGCAAGGCGCCATTGACCGCGCGTTCCTGCCAGGGATCACCTTTGATTATCGCGAGAATAGCTCGATGTGGGATAAGCTCCTCAAAGGGCGCACGGCTGATGTTGTTGTCACGGCCGACACGCCAGGCTGGTTCCTCAAGTTCATGTATGGCAACGCCCATAAGCACCGGATCACCAAACAGATCCTCGGCTTTTGCGGGGTGAAAGTGACCAAGTATGCTTACTTTGCGGCTGCGAAAACAGCGTCAGAGGCCAAGATCAAAACCTGGACGGACCAAGCCTATCATATTGGCGCGGATGCGGGGCGACGATGAAAACCACACCTGACACGCATGTCCCACTGAGCGCTGACTTTCCACATTATCCGGAAGCCGAAATGCAGGCGCGCGCGGTCGCTTTTCACGAGCAGATGCAATCGCGGCGCTCGATCCGGGCGTTCTCAGATAAATCTGTGCCGCAAGAGGTGATCGAGCAGTGCGTCCTCACTGCGGGTTCTGCGCCTAGCGGCGCCAATCACCAGCCGTGGTATTTTGCCTGCGTTGGATCCGCCGAAAAGAAAGCCGAGATCCGCACCGCTGCAGAAGCCGAAGAGCGCGAGTTCTATTCTGGCCGCGCTGCACAGGAATGGATTGATGCGCTCGCTCCGATCGGCACTGATGCGGACAAGCCTTATATGGAGATCGCGCCGTGGCTGATCTGCATCTTTGCGCAGCGCCGGGGCGGCATCCGCGAAGGCGACGATAAGAAAAACTACTACATCCACGAAAGCGTCGGTATCGCGACCGGAATGCTAATCGCAGCCTGCCACAATGCCGGGCTCGCGACGCTGGTCCACACGCCCAATCCGATGAAATTCTTGAACGGCATTTGCGGTCGTCCAGAGACAGAAAAGCCGTTTTTGATCTTGGTTGCCGGGTATCCCGCCGACGATGCGATGGTGCCCAATCACGCGCTGGTCAAGAAACCGCTCGGCGAGATTGCTAGCTTTCTGTAGCAGCAACCAAGACGAAAGCCGGTCCGAAAAGATCCAGCCATTCGGTTGTGGTCACCGTTCGAAACCCATTGGTCTCTTCGGTGATCTTTTCAGCGCGCACGATCAGCGTTTTTGTACCGTTCGACAGGGCGTCCAACCGATTGCGTACCAGCGCGAGGCGTTCGCCATCTGCGTCCAGGACGGCCAATTCGCTTACGTCCTTGTTCTCAATTTGAATGTCGAGCTCGAGCGTTTCGTCGGCGCGAAAAGTGGGCGGCAGCGGTGCTTCGAGCGCCCCCAATGGCTTGGCGAAGACTTGCGTGACATAGAAGCCGGCATCCTCACGCACCACGCCGATGGCGACGTGTGTGAAATCTGGGGAGAGAATATTGGCACGGTGGCCTTCGCTCGCCATCAGTTTCTCGTGTAAATCGTCGACGACGAAGGCCGGTGTCGGGACTTTAAAGCCCGGTGCGATGAGGCAGGAGACCTCTTTATTGTACTCGTCATAGCAACGCGCGGGTCCGAATTGAGCGATATTCTCTCCAGTTTTTTGTGCGAGCAGTGTCCGGTCAAACGCCGCGACGCGGTCGCCTGATGTTCGTCCATCTGGGCCTTGATGATCGAAGAACTGATTGGTCGCGAAATCCAGGCTGTGGAACCGCGCGGCGGGTTGTAAGCTCGATCGTATTTTGAGCGGTGCAAGCCCTTCGCCGCGTCTTTCCGCATTGATTTGGTTGAGAAAAAGCTCTTCCATGAGCGGATCGAAGCGGAACTGAACGGGCGGTTCGGCAAGGCAGGTTTCAGCATTCTCGAGATATGCTGGCAAATGATCCGATCGCGCCGCGCTTTGCATCTCGCAAGCAAAACTCGACGTCGCACAGGCAATTGTACCGATCAGAAGACTGATAATTCGCAGCATTTGCGGGGGAGTTTAGCGCTCAAAAGGTTTAAAGCACACCTTCCGAACGCAGGCGCTCCATCACAGGCGCCATCATGCGCCCAATCGCCTCCTCGCTCGGGCGGACTTTGCCATAAGCGGGCAGACCCTCATCGGCGATGACCAAGTCGGCTTCAAACTTGGCCGGAAATGTGTGGCGATAGTGCGCAGCGCGCACCGTGTTTAAGTATTGCGCGAGCACGCTCTCAATGCTGCGACCGCGCTCGGTCACATCTCGGCGGATCCGGCGCGCGAGGCGCAGATCATCCGGCGTATCCACATAGATGGAGAGGTCGATTAGCGGCCGAACTTCCGGGACCGATAAGGCGTGAATGCCTTCGAGGATAATGATCGGCGCAGGCTCAATCGTCTTCGTTTCGGATTTTCGGTCGTGCAGATCGTAGTCGTAGATTGGCTGCTCGATGGTGCGCCCGGCTTTCAAGTCTGCCAATTGTTTCGCCATGAGCGCCGTCTCTTTAGAGACCGGGTCGTCATAATTCACCTTAGCGATAATAGCGGCGCGCTGGTCTTCAGTTTCGGCCGGACCGTAATGCGCCATTGGCCAGTAATAGCCATCTTCTGCGAACACCACGACGCCATGCGCGGTCAGCGCTTCGACCAAGGCGTCAGCAAGTGTGGATTTCCCCGATCCGGACCCGCCGGACATTGCAATGAGAAAAGGCGTCGTGCGACTCACGCGAGCTCGTCTTCCCCATCTTGCAGCGGCACGGCGTAGAGTTCGAGGCGGTGATCGACGAGCTTATAACCATGGGCACGCGCAATCTCGACTTGCAGGCGCTCGATTTCATCATTGTGAAACTCGATCACTTTGCCAGATTTCACGTCGATCAAATGGTCATGATGTTCGTCTGGGACCTCCTCATACCGCGCTCGGCCATCGCCAAAATCATGGCTTTCAATGATGCCGTATTCTTCGAACAGTTTCACGGTCCGATAGACGGTCGCCAGAGAGATGTTCTTGTCCACGGCATTTGCACGCTTATGCAATTCTTCCGCGTCGGGATGATCATCAGCCAGAGACAGTACACGCGCAATGACCTTGCGCTGCTCAGTCATGCGGAGGCCTTTTTCGGCGCAGAGTTTTTCCAAACGATCCATATTCGGTCCTCTAGCCCTTTACCTTATCGTCTGTCCACCCATAGGCATGGACATTAAGATGGCATCCACGCGGTCGCCTTCAAGGCGTTTATAATAGCGCGGGCGCTTGCCATCTTGGGAGAAGCCGAGCTTTTCATAAAAAGCGATCGCGCCTGCATTGTCCGCAGCGACGTCGAGAAGCCAGGTTTTGGCACCGTTCGACTGTAAGTCCTGACCAGCCAGGTCGAGCAGCGTTTTCGCGTAACCTTTTCGCCGCGCCGCGGGTTCTGTGGCGAGTGTTAGGATTTCCGCTTGATCCGCGCCGCGCTGAACGAGAAGGATCGAAACAAGGCCTTGCTTTCCTGCAAGCGCACACGCGCTGACCGTATCGAGGGCGAGGAGCTCCTCAAAGGCGTCTTTGGTCCAGGCCTCACCCGCTGGGAAGGCGTGTTGATGAAGCTGTGCCAAGCGCTCCGCATCTGCGTGCCCCAGCGATACGAAAGTCAATTCGCGCGCAGCGGTCATGTCGCGATTTTGCTTTTGGGCAGAGCCGCGTCAGGCGCGCGGGCATAGCTCGGACGTGGCGGATGCAGGTCCGGCTCGAACGCTTCGGCGACCTCGGCTGCCCTTACAGCGCTCGGCGTAACCGCATGGATAGTCTGGCCGGGCAAGTGCGCCTTGAGCGCGTCTGCGTCGCCATAGATCATGTGGGGATGGCTCTCCAGTAAAGCCTGGAGATCATCAAGCGGACGCTCGATTGGATCGCCGGTGCGCTCGCCAGAGCGGAAGGTTTGCGTCCAGAACGTAATATCGGGTGGGCGTTTCTGTGCCGGTAAAGCGACGATGGCGGACCCTTGTTGTCCGGCTGGCAGAGCGGCTTCCAGCGTGGTCACGCCGATTGCGATGCCACTGGACGCGAGCGCGAGCCCTCGCGCAAACGCAACACCGACCCGGATCCCGGTAAAGCTGCCCGGCCCCGTAATGACGGCGAACCGGTCGATCTCTTCAAACCCGATCGAATGCGCAGAGAGGAGGTCGCGTGTCATTTCCGGCAGGCGTGCGTCTTGGCCGCGCATCATTGTTTCTCGGCGCTCGTCCAAGATGACGCCGTCGCGCAACAGCGCCAGTTCGCAGGCGGGACCTGCTGTATGAATGCCGAGAATGATCATGCGATCGGTCTTTAAAGGATCATGCAAGCATCTTCAAAGCTCAAGCGCGGGCTTCGTTCAAAGATGGTCGAGGGGTCGCCGTGTCCGATATTGCAGAGCCAGTTTGAACGCCAATTTTTTGTTCGCTCATTGCCTAGGAAGAATTCAGCATCTAGACCCGCATTGTCGAAACCAGACATCGGTCCGCAATCAAGCCCCAAGGCGCGCGCCGCCAACATCAGATAGGCGCCCTGCAGCGTCCCGTTTCGAAAGGCGGTGAGGTGACGGTTCGCCTCATCTGCAAACCAGTCTTTGGCGCCAGGATTGTGCGGGAAGAGTTCCGGAATTTTCTCATGAAATTCTAAATCGTGCGCGATGATCACAACCCAGGGCGCGGCGAGTGTTTTCTCGACATTGCCTTCCATGAGAAACGGCTTGAGGCGGGCTTTGGCCTCCGCCGTCTCCAAAAAAACGAAGCGTGCGGGTGAGCAATTTGCACTCGTGGCACCCATCTTGGTTAAGTCATAGGTCGCGCGGATCAGCGTTTCAGGAACGCTGTCTTGCGTCCAGCCATTATAGGATCGCCCATTCCGCCAAATCTGGTCCAGGGCGAAATCGTTTACCGGCGTTTTAGTCATTTCAAAGCTCCAGCCTATGTCTCGTTTGATCCCACATAGGCTGGATTAAAGGGGCGTGGGAAGCCCGATTTTGGCTTAGCCAGCCATCGCTTGATTGATCTGCACCGACCAGTGCACTTCCATTTTGGCGACTTCGCGGTCTTTCATGTCTTTGAGCGAAACATCGACCACATAATTGACCCGTCCTTCAGTATTGAACTCAGCCAAGATGTCTTCGCCGGACCCGCGTAAAGTCCCGAAGGCTTGGATTACCCCTCTCGCCCCTCGGACATACTCAATCGTGGCTGAGGAGATGGCGGCTTTGACCATCAGCACCTTGTCCGCGAACAAGAACACTGAGGCGGCACCGGACGCCGCTTCACCAAGTGTAAACAGCGCGCCTGCGTGCTGCGTGCCCATATGATTTTGTGTGTCGCGCCAATCCGGAAGCTCAGCCGATCCATGTCCTTCTGCGATTTCGAGCAGCTGAATACCGCTATGTTTTGCGTACGGAACATTCTCGTCAAAGAATGTTTTCATCATAGTGTAGATTTGCTGTTTTTCGTCGATCACGGAGTTCTTCCAGTTCAGGCAAGATTTGGGGCACAATACTCAAGTTTCTGTATGGCGATCATTTCACAAGAAGTGAATAAACCGGTAAAAATTTGATCCTTTCCGCACAGATCGTGTGGATTTGTCGCAGAGGTGACAGGGCCAATCCGAACCGGATTCACGTTGTAAGCTCGCACGCCGCTAATCGAAGCATATACTGCAGAAGGCGGCAATATTCTGAGCGATTTTAATAGGCTCTGTTAACGGTCCCGAAACCTAGATTGATGGTTTCTAAAAATCATGCTGGCAGATTAACTAACAGCAAGATCAGTTTTTCAAGACATGTGTGTTTATGTGCTGGCATGCGCGTATCGACCTTGTCTGTTCTCAGAAGTATTCTGCACGGAACGATGGACCTTCCGGAGGAGGGTCAGTTGCGGCAATTGGTGCTGCGCGAACTGTTCGAACAATTGAGCTCGGTCCTGAAACCTCTGGCGTTGATCACCGCGATCAACGGGACTGTTGTGACCGCGATTTTTGCTCAGTTTACCCAGTGGTGGCTCGCCCTTATCTGGTGGGTGCCGATTATGTTCTTCGCCTTTTACCAATTCAAAGGCGCCCGAGCGATGGCGGCGGTTCCAAAAGATGTCGAGTTGCGACCTGGCTTTTTGAAGAAGGGCGCCCGCAATAATTTCTTGTTCGGGGCCTGGTGGGCGGCGAGCTGTATCATTTTTGTTGGGCCGGATCCGGCCGCAAACATCACACTGGCAGCCCTATCTATGGGCATGTGTGCCGCAGCATGTGCGTGTCTCGGCTCGAATGCAGGGATGGCTGCTCGCTTCCTCGCCGGGGCTCTGCCGGTCACAGTTTGCTCGCTCTTCTTTGTTGATGGCGCGGCTGCAATCATTACCGGGGCCATGGGCGGCACGCTCGGCATTACGATGGTCTATATGACCCACCTAAAGTATCGCGACACGGTCGAGATGTTGCGGGTCCGGTTAGGGCTTCAGCTTTCTAAGGGGCGTTTGGAGTCTGCTGTGCGGACGCTTGGCATTGGGCTTGAGATCAAAGACAGCACCGGCGAGGTCGTGTTCTCCAACGCCACAATGGAAAAGAATCGCGAGGCCGTCAGCCTGGGCGGTCGCACGCGCGATGGCTTCTCTTATTGGGAAGGCAACTATTATCGCCAGACAGAATTTAACGGTGTGGCCGGCGACCGCATCGAACTGATTGAGAATGTTAGCTCCTTGGTCGAGAGCCAACAAACGATCTTGGAATCGCGCCAGCAAGCCGAACAAGCTCTGCAGACCAAGTCGGCCTTCTTTGAATCGATCTCGCGCGAAGTGATCTATCCGATTAAAACGATCATGAAATATGCGCGGCTGTTGCAGCCAGACTCACGGATCAATTTCGATCGCGCTGAGCTGGGTAATCTCGCCAATCTGATCATGAACGCATCGAAAGACCTCGAAGGCTTGATGTCGTCCATGACGCGCCACTCGCTCGACGACAATGCGCATGTGGTTGACGCTGAAGCGGTTCGCTTGCGCGAGATCTTCAGCGAGGAGCTGACCGAAATGGCCCAATCCACGGTCAGCGAGGCTGAGGTCCAAAAACTGTCGAGCGCCATTCCAGAAGATCTCCTGGTGAAAGCCTCTGCCAGCGGATCGCTGACCCGCGCGTTGGGACAAATGTGCTTGAAGGCGCATCGCTCGATCGGGGCTGACGGCAAGCTTTCGCTCTATGTCCGCTCCATGTCTGACACGTCCGATTCGATCTGTTTCATCGTCCGCGGTGCCTACGCCAATGGTGTGAAACCCGAGCTTGATTCCGTCACCGTCGAAACCTCTGAAGGCTCAGAAGTGACGCTTGACGAGTATGCGTCTTATATGTCTGAAACGCATATCGCGAACTTGGGCGGAAGCTATCAAGAAAATCTCGATGGCGAGACGTCTGTAAACCTGGTCGCCGTCATCCCTGGCGATCATGTCTACAATATGGGCCGAGCGATTAAGCCATTACCCGCTCAATCAGCCGCTGGTTAAACGTCGAGATGGTCGAGACCGCTTCGTGAGAGAAGCTGGCGCCGGTATGGAACGTTCGGTTTTCGCCCTGCATTTCTGACATGGTTTGGATCAACCCGTTGCGTACACTTTCGGCGCGATAGGTGGGCATGTAAGACCAGACAATTTGCTGAACGAGGCGCGGGTCAATCGCCCCGCGCTCGCTGGCGCTGTAGAGCGCCATTTCTGACAATTCATCCAACGTGAAGGCGGTTGAGAGCTGTCCCACGGTAAATAAGAGACGCCCATCTTCGTTTGCACATTCAAACCGCGAGAACAGGATTTGGCCGTCATTCGCATCGGTGGCGCAGGTGGCACTCCAGGAATTAACCGGCGCATCGTGATCCCAAGCGGCGACCGAAACGAGTGAGGTCGTATAGCCACCCCATTCAATGGATTCAGCCACTTCTCGCTCTGCCTGGGTCGGCGTCGTCAGCTTGCTGAATTGTGTGAGCGGGATCGTATTGATCAGGTAGGTGCCACGATACTCTGCGCCGCTGGTCGTCGTAATGCGGACGCCTTTATCATCGCGTTCAATCTCCGTCGCCGCCTCGCGCAGGCGAACATCCAGGGGTTCAGAGAACTTGTCCCAAAAATTTTGCCATCCGCCGTCCGGCATGACCGTGAATTTCAACAGGCCTGTGACCAGCATATCGAAATCGACCCATCGGAACGCATGGATCAAAGGCAAGCGGTTGAGATAGCCATAACCAATCGAGGTCACGACCCGGTGCATCATCCGCTCGATTTTCCCAAGATTGTGCTGCTTCAGCCAGGTTTCAGTGGTTTGTGCGAGCGTCTCATTGATTTTGGGGTCGTTTCGGTCCGCTCGCGCGATCAGCTTGGATCGCAGCCGCAAGTATTTAATCACTTGATACATGAAGGGCGGACCGTCGCCCTCCTTGATATAGTCCATCAGCTCGCGATCATCGATCCGCTGCGCACGCAGGAAGTTACGGCGAATGCCGAGCTTCTTCATCTGCTTCAAAATATACTTGTGGGACCAGATCGCATAGCAGGTGCCAAACTCAACGATATGGTCCCCGACCTCGGAAGATAGGCACTTTCCGCCCACCTTATCGCTCGCCTCCAAGACGATGACATCTTCAATACCGCGATCGCGGAGCATGCGTGCCATGGTCAGTCCAGCCGGCCCCGCGCCAAGGATCAGATAAGAGGCCGTTCGGTCATTTTGGGGGAGGGGCGAGAAGGGCATGGGGGTGAAATAAAATTATTAACGTTATTGCTATTAGCTAATTTTCGAGTTGACGTTAAACATTTTCCAGAGATTATAGTTCAGGTCAAACATGGATCTATTCTTTACTCTTATATTAACGGTATTTCGAACCTACTTGTCCCCTCGGGCTGCCAATGTCTGGGATGGCACCACTTATCGGTTCAAACCGCGGGCATGGGATCGGATGCGGAACGGTCAACTCTTACCCTCACGTATTCCTTCTTTTATCGATATATCTCTTATCAATTTCTTTATCGGGACTCGGATGTCTGCGGTCGTGCGCAAACATGGGTGGATCCCGGTGGTTTTGAGCTCGGTTCAGACCCGTTCCAAATCCGTCATCCCGAAAGGCGAATTACAGATCCATACGCGTGTCGTTGGGTGGCATGATCAGTATGTTGAGATTGCGCACACTTGGTCAGACGAGACCGGCGAAGAGGTCCTTAATTCTGTCTATCTGACCCGTGTTACGCATGCTGGCCGCAACAAGGTGACCGGCGCGGATATGCTGCGCGAACTTGGCGAGTCGGTGGTCGAAAAACCACTCTCGGTCGCGGCGTCACAAATGCTGACCGAATACTTGCGAATAAAAGAAGACAATCAGCGGGTCAGCGAGACCGATTCCGCGCTAAGTCTTGCTTAGATCTTACGCCTATTCGAAAAATCGAGATTCGCGCGTAACGGGATTCAAATCTTCGCTCGCTAGGGTGTGCTTTCTCCCAGAATGGACGGCACAATGGCTCACCCTCAAATCTCCAACACTTCCCCAATTCACGCTGAAGCACTGGCGCTCAATCCCAGTCGCTTGCATGACAAAATCTTTGAGGCTGAACGCGCCTACGCCGATGACCCGTTTCTGACGACGGCCTTGCCGAATGGCCAATCTGAAACCACTGACTTTAAGACCGCCATCCAATCTGCCTATACGCTCGCCGCTTATTTGCGCGAAGAGCTCGGCTATGAGCAAGGCGATGTCGTCGCGATCCAGTCCCCGAACTGCACCTCTTACATTGTCAGCTTGCTGGGTGTTTACCTTGCCGGCCTCACCATCACCAATGTGAACCCGCTTTACACCGCGGCTGAAACCCGCCGTCACTTGAAAGATAGCGGCGCGCGCTGCGTCATTGGATCGACCATCTTCTCTGAGATGATCGAAGAGGCCATCGAAGGTACGCAAGTCGATAAAGTCATCGCGGTCTCGGTCACCGACTTTTTCAAGCCGCTGACCCGCAGCTTCCTCAATCTGCTCCTGCGCAAGGTGAAACGCCTCGACCGCGCCTTTCAGGGCGAGCATTCAACTCTGGTTGAGATCCTTTCGGGTCCAGCCTCAGAGCGGGCCGATTATGTCAGTGACCTCGCGCCGACACGCGATACGATCTACCAATATTCTGGCGGCACGACCGGCGTTTCCAAAGGCGTGCGCCTGACTGAACAGGGCCTGATGAGCAATATCGCGCAATTCGCGATCGCCTCGCCGGGGCTTCTCAACACGCCGAACCAGACCATGCTTCTGGCGCTGCCCGTCTATCATGTCTTCGGCATGCTCGCCTCTGTGATCGCGATCACCAATGGCGGACACTTGGTGCTGATCCCGAACCCGCGCCCGCTGACCAATATGAAGCCGGCCTTCAAGCAGTTTAAGCCGGACTATTTCCCAGGCGTGAACACGCTGTTCGAGAAGCTACTCGAGGAAGACTGGTTCGCCGAGTATGGCAAAAGCCTCAAAATCACCATCTCTGGCGCCGCCGCTTTGCATGACCATACGGCTCAGAAATGGATGCAGGCCACGGGCTCAAACATCATTGAAGGCTATGGCATGACCGAGGCGACGACTTTGATCGCTGTGCGTGACCATTCGATCAGCAAATCTCCGGGTTCCGCCGGATCGCCGCTTCCAGGCACAGACGTACGCATCCTCAGCAATGATGCGGTGACGCAAGCCCCTGACATTGTCGGCGAGATCGTCATTTCAGGCCCGCAAGTCATGTCCGGCTATCTCGGCCGCGAACAAGAAACCAAAGCTTCTTACCATCGCGACTGGTTGAAAACCGGCGATATGGGCCGTTTCGACGCCAATGGCGAATTGCACATCGTCGACCGCTGCAAAGACATGGTCCTGGTCAGCGGCTTCAACGTGTTCCCGAATGAAGTGGACGCCGTCTTGAGCGCCTGCCCCGGCATTGGCGAGGTTGCCACAGCAGGCATCCTCCAAGAGTCAGGCGGTGAAGAGCTACATGCTTTCGTGGTCAAAGGCGACGAAGAGTTAAGCGAGCTCGCCGTGCTGTCTTACTGCCGAGATCACCTGACCGGCTACAAGGTGCCCCGCAAAGTGCACTTCATTGATGAACTGCCAAAGAATCCGATCGGCAAGATCATCCG
>CAYNUI010000051.1:0-13157 GCA_964400185.1 uncultured Hyphomonas sp. | reverse complement strand
AACGTCCGCTTTGACGCCGCAAGCGGACATGAGCTCATTCGGTTTATCTCGCCGTACTTAAGACGCTCACGAATTCTGAAGCGGTCCAGCAGGTCCCGGGCCCGACCGAGGATTATTGCGTGACCCCTAAGCCGCGCGAAACAACAGCGCCGCGCCATTGTTGCAATAGCGCAGCCCCGTCGGTGCCGGACCGTCATTGAAGACGTGGCCGTGATGGCCGCCGCAGCGGGCGCAGTGATATTCGGTGCGGGCGACCCAGAGCTTATTGTCTTCTTTGAAGCCGAGCGTGCCCGGACGATAGTCCCAGAAGCTGGGCCAGCCGGTGCCGCTATCATATTTGGTCGAGCTGTCGAAAATGGGCAGATCGCACCCAGCGCAATGGAACACGCCGGCGCGCTTTTCATCATTCAGCGGCGAGGTGAACGGGCGCTCGGTGGCCTCTTGGCGCAGCACACGGAAGGCGAGCGGTTTGAGCCGGTCTTTCCACTCGGCTTCGGTGAGCTGGCGCCATTCGCTATCAGCGAACTCATTCGTGGCGGTATCGGCAAAGGCCTGGCTGGACTGGCCGCCGCCTGAACAGGCGGCAATCAGAGCGGCGGGGGCACCGAGTAAAAACGTGCGGCGGCTCGAAGCGAAAAGGTCAAACTTGGTCATCACCTCAAAATAGCGTGCCAGCCTTAAGCGTCCACTCACAGCTGCTTCAAATTCCTGTCAGGTTGCGGCGGCTGCAATCGAGCCCGATTTGCCCTCGCCTTCACGCTAAATTGCGATTAGGGAGCGTCATCCTTTTTGATATTGCACGAATGAGATTTCCAGATGACCGACCCGATGAATGACAATCTATCAGACACCGCGCGCGAAAAGCTCCGCCTGACAGTCGAACGGATTGAGCGTCTCGAAGAGGAAAAGAAAGAAGTCGCTGAGCAGATCAAAGAGGTTTATGGCGAGGCAAAGGCTTTGGGGTATGACACCAAGGCGCTGCGCACCGTCGTCAAACTGCGCAAGCAAGATCGCCAAGAGCGACAAGAACAAGAAGCGATTCTTGAGGTCTATCTCGACGCTTTGGGTGAGCTCTAAGCGCGCCTCTTGTCCCACGCGGCGCATTCACCCTACATAGTGCGCCATGGCCCGCGATATTGATGAGCGAAAGAAACGCAAAGCCCTGCGCAAACTGCGCAAGGCAGCGATGTTGGCCGAACAAGGTCTGGGCCCGCCGCTCTCGGATTGGGAAAAACAATTCCTGGAAGAGGTTGAAGAGCGGATCGAGACATATGGCTCGGCCTTTCACGATCTCGAAAAAGGTGCCTCAGATGAGCCGCTCTCCGCGCTGCAGCATGTGAAGCTGCGCGAGATTGATAAAAAAGCCCGCGGCAAGGGCAAGTCGGGCTTCGGCAATAAGAAAGGCGGCTTTAAGCGCAAGACCGCCCCGCGCGCACGCCAGATTGACGAAGATCTAGAGGCCGCGCCACCACCGCCTGAACCAAGCAAGCCGGAACTGGTGCGGGCCAGCGATATGACGCCCAAACCGCCGTCCATTTCTGAGAAAGCCAAGCCCAAGCGCCGCCCGCAATTTCGGGTCATTGAAGGCGGCGCAGATAAAGACTAATCTATTTTCTATACTGCTGCGTATATAAAATCAGAACACAAGGATCGATACGCATGAAAACTGTTGTGATTACCGGCGCTTCTACAGGCATTGGCCTCGCGACCGCGAAGCGCTTGGCCGCCAGTGGCTGGCAAGTTTTTGCCGGTGTGCGCAAGGACGCTGATGGCGCGGCTTTGGTCGAAGCCGACGCGCGGATCAAGCCGATCTTGCTGGATGTGACCAAGCCAGATCAAGTCGACGCCGCGGTTGAGACCGTGCGTGCGGCGCTCGGCGGACAGAAACTTGCGGGGCTCGTCAACAATGCCGGGATTGCGAATATGGGGCCGCTTGCGCTGCAGCCGATTGATCAGTTTCAATCACATTTTGATGTGAACGTGTTTGGATTGCTGCGCGCGAGCCAAGCTTTTGCGCCGCTCCTCGGTATGGATGAAAGCTTGGCGGGCCGCCCCGGGCGGATCGTCAATATTACCAGCGTCGGCGGCAAGCTCGCGTCGCCTTTCCTTGGCGCTTACACCGCGACCAAGCACGCCGTAGAAAGCATGACGGACAGCTTGCGCCGCGAGCTTGTGATTTTCGGCATTGATGCGATCGCTGTTGGACCGGGCGCTGTGCGCACCCCGATTTGGGACAAAGCCGAACGCGATAACAGTTCCAACCCTTATGCCAACTCGCCTTGGGCCAAACCGATCGAGAAGTTCTCGGAGACGATGCTGGAAGGTGGCCGCAGCGGCCTGGAACCGGATGAGATTGCTGGCGTGATCGAAATGGCGCTCACTGCCAGCAAACCGAAGGCGCGCTATGCGCCAGTGCCGGACAAGCTGACCAATTTCACGTTGCCCATGCTGCTGCCCAAGCGCTTTGTCGATAGTTTCTTCTGGAAGCGGTTCGGAATGGAGCCGAAATAGGGCTTACGCTTTGTGATAGGGCAGGCCCGCGAGCAGGCTGACGGCTCGGTAGAGCTGTTCAGTAATCATCACTTTGACGAGACGATGCGGCCAGGTCTGCGGTCCAAAGGCGAGCGTGTCCGGGCAGGCCGTGCGGACCGCGTCGCTATAACCTTCAGCGCCGCCAATGAGAAAACAATAGTGCGCCGTCCCGGCATCGCGGCGCTCAGCAACATGTTTGGCGAGTTTGACCGACGGCCAGGCTGGACCGTGCTCATCCAAGCGTCGGACCATTGCGCCGTCTGGAATGGCGCTTAAGAGACGCTCGCCTTCCGCCTCCAAACCGCCACCGCTCGCGACGTCGACGAGTTTAAGCGACCGCAACCCAATGTTCGGTCCGGCTTTGTTGAACCGCGCAACATAATCGTCGACGAGGTCCTTTTCCGGTCCTTTTTTGAGTTTGCCGACGCTGATCAGCGTGATGTGCATGAATGCGGCTTAGACGTCAGATGGACGGTGCCCGCTATCGCCTGCCCAAATCTTCTCGAGATTATAAAAGGCGCGAACTTCCGGGCGGAACAGGTGGACGATCACATCGCCGAGATCGATCAGCACCCAATCGGCATTGGGAAGGCCTTCGAGCTTTGGCGACTGTCCGGTCTTTTCTTTCACCTTTTGCGCCAGATGATCGGCAATAGAGCTCACATGACGGGCCGACCGGCCCGAAGCGATAATCATAACATCTGCGAGGGAAGATTTTTCCGTTAGATCAATAACGGTGAGGTCTTCGGCTTTATCGTCTTCTAAAGAGGCGACGATCAGATCTGAGAACGCGCGTATGTCTTCAAGGGTCGCCGCGCGGGCCGAATTCGTCTCAGTTTTTACTGCGGACAGGGTGTAGCTCCTTATGATTTTGCATTGCCTGTTTAACACGCGTCGCGAGCATGGCCTAGCATTTAATAGCAATCAGAACTGTTAGGGGGTGTTCGAAGCGCGCTCATCTCGTACGAAGCGACCCGCGGCGCGGTCTTTGCGAACCGCCCCAGCCTCAAAAACTTGGCCATTCATCGCAATGTAAACGCCAGGTTCTTGCAGTTGAACCGCGGCCAGCGCAAAGCCGACATTGAAAATCGCATCGGTGGATCGCAGACGCGCCGGTTGCAGAGCGCCGGTGAGAACGATCGTCTTGCCTTGAATGCCACGCAAATAGCCGGCTGTTTGCGGCATCGTGTCGGTTCCGTGTGTGATCAGGATCTGCTCAGCCTCGCTTTTTTGGACGGCATCGTAAATCTGGTCGCGATCCTCATCGGTCAATTCAAGGCTGTCCTTTTTCATTAGGGACGTGATCTCATAGTCCAGGCCGACATTGGCTTCGCGCAGGATTGCATCCAGCGGAGACTCGCCGACTTGGAACTCCGACAGGGCATCGAAGTAGACTTTGTCGATCGTCCCACCGGTGGTGAAGATGTGCAGCATGGTGTGCTCTATTGGTTACGCAGTGCCGTCGATGAAACAGGGTTTAGCGGCGCAGGTAAATAGACCCAACGCGGCGCCGATTGTTCCACCAAAGTGCGCGCCGCTATATCAGGTACGCGCTGGCGTGCAAACGCTTTTGCAAACGGACTGACGCGGGCTGCCAATTCAAAGCCCGGGCGGGAAATCACGGCGATGGGGACGGTTTCAGCGAGGCGTTTCCAATCCTTCCAAAAATGGAAGGTCATCAAACTGTCGCCGCCCATGATCCAAGTCAGCTGCGCCTTAGGACAATGCTGTTTGAGCAAACGAACAAGATCGATGGTGTAGCGCAAGTTTGCATGCTTTTCCGCAGCGCTGACCTGGAACTTGCGATTGCGCCGGGTGAGCTCGCACACAGCATCAAACCGAGCCTCATAATCACTCGGCGCCTCCTTAAGCGGATTGCCTGGGGTCGGAAACCACCAGACTTGATCCAAGCCTAAGTGTTTCATGGCCGTCTCAGCAACATGGACGTGACCACTATGCGGCGGGTCGAAGCTGCCGCCAAACAGGCCAATACGCGCGCGTGTGCTCGCGGGCGGCAAATGCGCGGCTGGTCGGAGATTAGCCATGTCGTGGTCCCGTGTGCGGCACGTTACGGTCGGATCTGGCCTTTGCCGCGTACCACATATTTGAAAATGGTCAGCTGCTCAGCGCCCACTGGGCCACGTGCATGAATGCGTCCGGTCGCGATGCCGATTTCCGCGCCCATGCCGAACTCGCCACCATCGGCATATTGAGTTGAAGCATTGTGGATGACGATCCCAGCATCGACTTCTGACAAGAAGGTCTCAGCTGTGCTCGCATCTTCAGTGATGATGCATTCTGTGTGGCTGGTGCCATACTCTTCAATGTGCGCCATCGCCCCGCGCACGCCATCGACCACACGAACAGAAATGCGCGGCGCCAGATATTCCGTGCGCCAATCTTCTTCTGTAGCGACGTCCATCTCTGCAAAGATGGCGCGTGCCGCCTCATCCCCAACCAGCGTGCATCCGGCATCAATAAGCGCGCTTGCGATCGCGGGTAGGAGATCGCTCGCGACGGCTTGGTCGATCAGCAGCGTTTCGGTGGAGCCGCAAATGCCCGTTCGTCGCATCTTTGCGTTGACGACCATATCAATTGCCATTTGTGGGTCGGCGGCGGCATCGACATAGGTGTGGCAGAGCCCTTCCAAATGACCGATCACAGGAACGCGGGCCTCATCTTGGACGCGTTGGACCAAACCTTTGCCGCCTCGGGGCACGATCACATCCACATTACCATTCAGGCCGGTCAACATATGCCCAACTGCATCGCGGTCTTTGGTCTGAACCAATTGCACGGCATCTTCAGGCAGTCCGACCGCTGTGAGCCCCGCGCGCAGGGCATTGGCGATCGCGATCGCCGATTGCAGGCTTTCGCTACCCGCGCGCAAAATCGCAGCATTGCCCGAGCGCACGCACAGCGCAGCAGCATCGGCGGTTACATTGGGACGTGCTTCATAGATAATTCCGATCACACCGAGCGGCGTGCGCACCCGCGCAATGTCTAATCCAGAAGGGACCGTCCAACGGGCAATCTCACTGCCGACCGGGTCCGGAAGTTCAGCGACCTGGCGCAGGGCGTCCGCGATCGCGGCGACACGCTCTGGTGTCAGCGCGAGACGGTCCATCATGGCGTCCGTCAGTCCCTTTTCTTTGCCGCCGGCAAGGTCTTCGGCATTGGCGGCCAGAATTGTCGATTCTGCAGCGATCAGTGCGTCAGCCATTCCGAGAATGGCTTGCGTACGCCCGTCCTGGCCCGCTTTGGCGAGTTCGGCAGACGCAGCGCGGGCGCGAACACCCATGTTGAGCATGGTCGCGTGCAGGTCTTCAGCTGGTGTGTACATAGTATCGGCCATGGCGTGCTTTTGCCGGATTTAGGGCGGCGGAGCAATGAGAGATTCTAAATTATCCGCGCCAAAAACGGCGGGTCATCAAAACAAAGACGGCGGTAAATTCTAAGCGACCGAGCAGCATCGCCGTGGCGCAAATCCATTTGCCGCGATTGGTCAGGCCTTCAAACGTGCCCGCAGGGCCAATTTCAGGGCCAAGGCCTGGACCCACATTGGACACGCTGGTCGCCGCGCCAGAGATCGCTGTGAGCGGATCTTCACCCGTCAAGCTGAGCAGGATCGCGGCGACGACAAAGGTCGCCATATAAAGGAAGACAAAGACCATGACCGATTGCAGCGTGTCATTGTCGATGACGCGGCCGCCATAGCGGATGCGGACCACGCGATTAGGGCTGACCATTTGCTGAGCGTGCGCGATCACCGCGCGGAAGCTGATCTCGAGCCGGAACATTTTGATGCCGCACGCGGCAGACCCAGCACAGCCGCCGAGGAAAATGGTGATCAAGAAGATCATGATGACCGGTTCACCCCAGCCATCATAGGCCGTGGTCGCATAGCCCGTCCCTGTCATCACCGAGACGACATTAAACAGAGTCTCGATATACCCATTAAAAGGCGAGATGATCACATAGTCCTGATCGGCAAGCACACGCAGGAAAAAGACCAAGGTCGTAATCCCCACAATCAGACCCAGGAAGAGGCGAAGCTGCGGATCGGATAAAAGCGGTTTCACCTTGCCATGGATCATGGCCAAGGCGAGCAGGCTGAACGGCAGGCCGGCAATGATCATAAAGAAGATGGCGGTCGGCACCGCAGCGGTTTCAGAGAACGCGCCAAACGAGGCGTCATACGTTGAGTACCCGCCAGCAGCCACAGTGGTCATCGCATGGGCGATGGCTTCAAAACTCGTCATCCCGCTCAGCATGTAGGCGAGCGCGCAGCAGACAGAGATGAACAGGTAGATCATGCCGATCTGCGCTGAGATCTCACCAATCCGGGGCATGAACTTGCCGGCGACGTCTGAGCTCTCCAATTGGAAGAGCTGCATCCCGCCCACGCGCAACATGGGCAGAATGGCAATCGCTGTAACAATAATTCCGATGCCGCCAAACCATTGCAAGATGGCACGCCATAGTAGAATACCGCGTGGCTTCTCATCCAACTCGGTCATCACCGTGGAACCGGTCGTGGTCAGACCTGAAATGCTTTCAAACATCGCATCTGTGAAACTCATGCCGATGCCCATGAAAGGGATCGCGGCCATGGCGGGCAGCACGACCCAGACCAGAACGGTGAGCAAAAAGGCTTCGCGTGAGCCGGTGCGTTCGGTGCGACCGCCGGACAGGACCACCAAGCCGCCCCCGAAGAGCAGGAGCATGGTCGCGCTGGCCGCAAAGACCGGCCATTCGGCGCGGCCATCAGCAACATCCAGCAGCCAGCACGGGATCATCGCAGCCCCAAGCAGGGCTGTCATCAGGCCGAGGGCGAGTATGACGACACGAAGTTGCATTTGATCGGGGGTCTAAGGGGCAAAAGCTGAGAAGGCGTGTATTTTCGGCAACGCCTGACGGTCAATCCTATTCAAAATGGGGACCAGTGTGGAAAAAAGTCAGGGATTATGTGAAATTTTTTGCTGAGTCTCGGATCTGGTTAACCGCCTGTAAATAAATAGTTTTGTAAAGGTTAACAAAGGGCGATATCAGAGCGTTCCGCTATATTTTTGGTTTGTTCTGGATTGGTTTCACGAATGTGACCTTGTGGACACGGAAGAATCATCCGTGCGCCCATTTGAATCCAAGGCGTCCCATGTTATCCCATAAAGGAACAGACTGGACCCATAGGAATCCGGTTGGGGCATAGGATGGGAGTGGCACGTGTTTGTCTCCACGTTTGAGACATCGCTGGATACGAAAGGGCGGGTGTCGGTACCGGCATCGTTTCGTCATGCTTTGGCAGGCGGGACGCGCATTTTTCTTTATCCAGCGCTCGACGGATCGCCGTGCTTAGAGGGCGGCGGTGACGCCCTGATGCTGCAAAACCAGCAAACCCTCTCGCGCATGAGCCCGAACTCGACCGCGCGCAAAGTCTTTCTCAATCGAACCGTTTCTAAAGCGGTAGAGCTAAAGCTCGATGATACGGGCCGGATCAAAATTCCGGAGAGGCATCTCGCGCTTGCGGGGATCTCGAAAGAACTGATCTTTGTCGGTGCTATGGATCGCTTCTATGTTTGGCAGCCTGAGCGCTACGCCGCCTTTGATGCGGAGATGGAAGCGCAGCTCGATGATGTGCAGTCTGATTTTGAGGGCTCCTTCAATGCGGTGATGGCAACCGGCGGCATTCGCGGCGTGGTCGGGGAGGAGAGCTAGTGGGCCATATCCCCGTCCTCCTCGAAGAAGTGCTCGCTGCGCTGAAACCTGCCGATGGTGAGCGCTATGCGGACGGCACCTTCGGTGGCGGCGGCTATGCGCTCCGTGTGCTCGAAGCAGCCGATTGTGAGCTTTACGGGATCGACCGCGACCTTACCGCGATCACGCGCGCCGAAGCCTTGGCCGAGACGGAGCCTCGCTTAAAGCCTCTGCTTGGGCGATTTGGCGATTTAGATACCCTGCTTGCGGATGCGGGCGTTGAGTCTGTGCACGGCGTCATGCTCGATATTGGCGTGTCATCTTTCCAGATCGATGAAGGCGATCGCGGTTTCTCCTTCATGCGCGATGGGCCGCTGGATATGCGCATGGGTCAAACGGGTCCGAGCGCCGAGGATGTCGTCAATCATATAAGCGCGGGCGATCTTACCTCGATCATTCGCCAACTCGGCGAAGAACGCCAAGCCAAACGCATCGCCTCATCCATTGTGGCGCAACGTAAAACCGCGCCGATCAAAACCACGCTTGAGCTCGCCGAGTGCGTTGAGCAAGCGGTCGGGGGTCGGCGAGGTAAAAAGACCCATCCGGCGACGCTGACCTTTCAAGCGATCCGCATGTACGTGAATGATGAGCTTGGCGAACTCGCGCGTGGCCTCGCCGCCGCAGAGCGGGTTCTGGCACCGGGCGGGCGGCTCGTCGTGGTCACTTTCCACTCACTCGAAGATCGCCTCGTCAAACAATTCATGCGAGCCCGCGCGGGCGCGCTCGGCGGTGGCTCACGTTACATGCCAGAGGTCCAAAAAGGCCCCGAGCCATCTTTTGAGCTGACCAAACGCAAAGCCGTGGAGCCGAGCGAAGACGAAGCCAAGGCCAATCCGCGCGCCCGGTCTGCTCGCTTGCGTGTTGTTACCCGAACAGATGCCCCGGCTTGGGACGAGCCGGTTGAGGCAGGGATGCGCCTGCCGCCGCTGAAGACATTAGAGGCCGCCTTATGAGCAAGCGCGCTTTCCTCTTTGGGCTCGCCGTCGTCGCCGTCCTGATCTTTAGCCTCTATCGGGCAAAGTATGGCGCACAAGAAACGGTCGCTCAGATCAAAGTGGTCGAGCAGGAGATCGCTGCCGCCGAAGCCGAGCATGCCGATCTCCTGGCCGAGTTCGCTCACCGGTCTCGCCAGGAGTGGATTGAAGAATATGCCCGCCGCGAGCTCGGCATGGTTCCGGCTCGGGCTGAGCAATTCGTCCGCACCGTCGATCTCGATGGCCGCGTTGGCCCACCAATGGAGCTGCCAGACGCCGATCAACCTGTCAGTCGGGAGGGCGCCAATGTACAGTGATGTCAGTCCTGACGCGACGCTGCGCGGCGGTGGTATGCGCACCCGGATGGTTTCGATTGGCCTGCTCGCGGTCTTTGCGACGATTGCACTCAAGGGGCTCACGGTGGCGCTCGGTGGCACATCTGCTAACACCGCCATAGCGACCAATTTCAAAGAAGCACCGCGCCGCGCCGACATTGTCGACCGCAATGGCGACCTGCTGGCGACCTCGGTCACGGTCTTCTCCGTCTTCGCCGATCCGCGCGCCATTGGCGATCCAGACTTAATCGCCAACGAACTCGCAACGGTCCTGCCAGACCTCAATGTGGAGACGATCAAAGCTCGGCTGTCCAATAATGAGCGTGCTTTTGCCTGGATCGAGCGCGGGATCACACCCCGCCAGCGCCAAGCTGTTTTTGCGCTTGGTCTTGAAGGCATTGGCTTTCGCGAAGAAACCCGCCGCGCGTATCCGCGTGGGACGCTCGCCGGTCACTTGCTCGGCTATGCGGGCGCTGACGGACAGGGCCTCGGCGGCATTGAGTATGCGCTCGACGATCGTTTGACCAAAGACGAGGCGCCCCTTCACCTCACGATTGATGCCAATGTCCAATTCAGCCTGGAAGCTGAGCTGGCCGCAGCGGTCGGCGAGTATGAAGCCGAAGCCGGCGCGGGCATCGTCATGGCGGCGCAATCTGGCGAAGTGCTCGGCATGGCGAGCTGGCCACCGCTTGATCCGCACCAAGCCACCAGGCTCGGATCCGATCATCCGGCCCGTCTCGATCGCGCGAGCGGGGCGCTCTATGAGCTTGGCTCCATCTTTAAGCCTCTAACGGTCGCCGGCGCGCTCGACGCAGGCGCGATCCGCCCAAGCGACCGGTTCGATGTGCGCGAGCCGATCAATATTCGCGGGCGTCAGATCAATGATGACCACCCCATTATTGGTCGACCAACGCCGTTCGAGATCATCGCGGACAGTTCCAATATCGGGACGGTGAAAATTGCTTGGCAGATGGGCTCGCTCCGTTTGCAGGAATTCTTCTCCTCGCTCGGTCTCTTTTCCCGCTCAACGATTGAGCTAGCGGGCTCCGCCCGTCCAATCGTTCCGGAGCAGTTCGATGATCTTTACAGCGCCACCGCGAGCTATGGTCATGGCATTGCGGTGACCCCGATCGCGTTCACAGGTGCCTTTGCTTCGCTGGCAAATTCAGGGGAGACGGTGACGCCAACACTGCTGCTTTCGCCCGAGCGCAAGCGCAATCCGAAGCGCGTCATGTCGGCCCCGACCGCCAATCTCGTCGTCAGCATGCTGCGCAAGGCCGTGACCGATGGCACAGGCGCACAAGCCGAAGTTGGCGGCTACCGCGTGGCGGGCAAGACCGGAACCGCTGAGAAGCCTATCCCCGGCGGGTATTCGGAAACCGAGAACATTTGCAGCTTCGCCGCGATTTTCCCCGCCGATAGCCCTGAATATGTCGTATTGATCGTGCTGGACTCTCCCAAGGCCGGAGAGGGCCGAGGCCGTGCTGCTGCTTGGAATGCAGCGCCCACGGCTGGGCGTGTGATCGAACGCATCGCTCCGATCCTCGGAGTCGAGCCTAGATTTGATGAGCCAGTGCGCTCATCCCCGCGTGTCCGCTCCGTCTCAGATAGGAGAGGTACGACACTATGATTTTGAGAGATCTGTTCCCTGACGTGTCTGGGCCAGACGGAGACGTGGCCGTTACGGGGCTCACCGCAGACAGCCGTAAAATCGCGCCGGGTTTCGTCTTCGCCGCCATGCAGGGCGTCGTTACCGATGGCCGCAAATTTATCGGCTCGGCGATCGAAGCCGGGGCTGTCGCGGTGCTTGGCGAAGACTTACCCACTATGGAAAGCGCGATCGCGGTCGAGGTGGCGAATGCTCGTCTCGCCCTCGCAGAAGCGTCTGCGCGCTTTTACTCTCAGCAGCCCGAGAATATCGTCGCTATCACAGGCACCAATGGCAAAAGCTCCACGGTCGACTTCTTGCGCCAGATTTGGGACGCGGCCGGCCTGCGCGCCGCCAGTATGGGAACGCTAGGCGCGATTGGTCCGAGCGGGAACATCGATCTCGGCCACACAACCCCGGATCCAGTGGCGATCCATGAGACCTTGCAATCGCTCGCGAAAGACGGTGTATCGCACGCAGCGATGGAGGCCTCATCACATGGCCTGGCGCAATACCGCTTGGACGCGGTGCGCTTAACCGGCGTTGCCTTCACCAATCTTACCCAAGATCATCTCGACTATCACAACACGATGGACGAGTACCGCGCCGCCAAGATGCGCCTGTTTTCAGAGCTTGCGCCAAAAGGCTGTCCGGCTGTCGTCAATGCTGACAGCGATCAGCGGCTCTTTTTCGAGGAAGCGGCAAAAGAGGCAGGCCTCGATCTGGTGTCGGTCGGCTGGCGCGGAGAGGATCTCAAGATTGAAGAGCTGATGCCGAAGGCAACCGGTCAGCGCCTTTTCTTGAATTGGCGCGGCGACAAAGCTGCGATCGACTTGCCGCTGATCGGCGAGTTTCAGGCCTTGAACGCGCTCACCGCCGCGGGCCTCGCCTTGGCCGGTGGCTTAGACCTGCAATCGGTCGCCAGCGGCATGTCGGCGCTGAAGCCCGTCAAAGGCCGCCTTGAATATGTCGGCGAGACCGGCGATGGCGCCGGTGTCTTTGTCGACTATGCGCATACGCCAGCTGGCCTTGATGTGCTCATTCGCGCTGCCCGTCCGCACACAGCCGGGCGCTTGGTTGTTGTCTTTGGATGCGGCGGCGATCGCGACCGAGGCAAGCGGCCTCAAATGGGAGAGATCGCGGCCAAACATGCCGATGTGGTCATCGTGACGGATGACAATCCCCGCAGCGAAGACCCCGCCTTCATTCGGTCAGAAGTTCTGGCGGGCGTTCCTGATGGATTGGAAATTGGCGATCGCGGCCAAGCCATTGAGCACGCGATCCGCGATTTGCGCAAAGGCGATACATTGCTGATTGCCGGTAAAGGCCATGAGACGGGTCAGATCATTGGCGACACAGTTGTTCCGTTTAGCGATCAAGAGACAGCGCTTGCGGCGTTGAAGGAGGTGGCCAATGCCTAATCCTTCGCCTCAAAATCTTATGCCAGTGTCTCAATTCGTCTCTCAGGCGAATTCATCCACAGGAATTCGTCTCGGCCTCGTCGGATTGGGTTACTGCGACCGGCCGGTCATGCCTGTGGACTCATCCGAAATAGGAGAAGTCTCTTTTCCCACAGGGCTTTGCGGACTCAGCGGTCCTGCAAAGACAGGACGGTATCTGGTCGGCGTGCAAAGAGAACGAAACGAGTCCGTGGACTCAGGCTCGGACTCAATTCGAATTTCTAACCGAAAAGATAGGCAAAAAGCCTATTCTCAACCCTTGTTAAAAGCACCGAACCCCTCACGAATAGTAGGGTTCGCAGAGGATGTGCGTCATCGATGCGCCACCCCAGACGAACAGGTGATGGACCGCGACGCAGAAGGTGTCGCAGGGGGTAGCGATGCTATATGAATGGCTGGCCACCGATGAAGGCCCGCTTCGACTTTTCAATTACCTGACCTTCCGGACAGGTGC
>CAYNUI010000050.1:0-13158 GCA_964400185.1 uncultured Hyphomonas sp. | reverse complement strand
TTCTCGCAGCGCCATTGGTCGTCACGTATGTTGAAACCGGTTTGGTGCCGCGCTTCCCAACCGCGATCTTGGCGACGGGCCTTATGATCATGGCGAGCCTATCTGCCGTTTGTGGATTGATCCTAGACAGCCTCGCACGGGCGCGGGTGGAAGCAAAACGTGCAGTTTTCTTGAGCTATCCCGCGCGCGATTGGACAGAACAAAGTCGCGCCAGCTAAGAGCGTCGCCGCACCAAATGTCCCATTTTGCGGCCCGGTTTCGCATCGCGCTTTCCGTACAGTGTTAGCACACCATCCGCCGCAAGCACTTCGGGTGGTACGAGCGCTTCTTCGCCAAGAAGATTGAGCATCTCGACATCATGAAACCGCGTCACAGGCCCCAGCGGCCAGCCAGCGACGGCGCGGATGTGTTGCTCAAATTGACCTGTGGCACAGGCTTCCGGCGTCCAATGGCCTGAATTGTGGACACGCGGCGCGAACTCATTGGCTAAGAGACGCCCATCTTCGAGCACAAAAAATTCAAGCGCCAGCACGCCGATATAGCCGAGCGCTTCGGCCAAAGACGCCGCGGCATCGCACGCACGCGTCGCAACCTCATCAGACAGACCGCTTGGCACAATAGAGCGCTTCAAAATTCCATTCGCATGTTCGTTTCGCGGCACGTCATAGCAAAGCGTATCGCCCACCTCATCACGCGCGATAATGACTGAGACTTCGCGCTCGAATGGGATCATGGCTTCGAGAGTACAGGGCGCGAACCCAAGCGCTTTATGCGCGGCTTCGAAGTCATCGCCCGACTCGAGCCGGGCCTGGCCTTTGCCATCATAACCGTCGCGCCGCGTCTTCAGGATGCCCTGCCCGCCAAATTGCGCGAGTGGCGTCTCGATATCGCTGGCGTCATTTACCTCAGCAAAATCAGCGGTGGCGATGCCGCAATCGCGCAAGAAAGATTTCTCGACCAGTCGGTCTTGAGACACCTCCAGCGCTTTCGCGCCAGGCCGCACGGTCACACCCGCATCGATCAGCGCTTTCGCGGCTTCGACGGGGACGTTCTCAAACTCATAAGTGACCACGTCGCAAGTTTTCGCCCAGGCCAGCAGCACCTCGGCATCTGTATACGCACCAGCGACATGCGCCGCCGCGACGCGGGCCGCGGGACAATCGGCTTCCGGACAATAGACAGAAACATCAAATCCAAGCTGCGCGGCGCTGCTCGCCATCATCCGGCCCAGCTGGCCGCCACCGAGCATCCCAATCGTTGCGCCAGCTTTCAGCGCGCTCATGCGTCTGGGGTCTCCTGGATGGATGCGGTTTGTGCCGCGCGGAACGCGTCGAGCTTTTCGGCAACACTCGCATCTTCGAGAGCGATAATTGAGGCGGCGAGAATACCGGCATTCGCTGCGCCCGCTTCGCCAATGGCGAGCGTGCCCACTGGAATACCTTTTGGCATTTGCGCGATCGAGAGCAGACTATCAATGCCGCTCAAGGCCCGTGATTGAACCGGCACGCCCAGAACCGGGAGCGGCGTCATTGAGGCCGTCATGCCCGGCAAGTGGGCGGCCCCGCCGGCACCAGCAATGATAACCTTTAAACCATTGTCTTTGGCCGAGGTCGCATAGTCGTAGAGCCGATCTGGCGTACGATGCGCGGAGACGATCTTGGCAGCATAAGCCACACCGAGCTCATCCAAGATCGCGCATGCTTTTTCCATGATTGGCCAGTCCGACTGGCTACCCATGATCACTCCAACGACAGGAGCATCACTGTTCGAGGTTTGGGCCATCAGGTCCCCCCGTTCAAAGCGCGCAACATAAAAATCTTGCTTGCCGCGTCAACCGTTGAACGGCTGGGCTTCGCAGCTTGTATCGGTTACATTGTTCGTATGCCTGAGTCGCTCGACAAAGCAGCTTATGATCGTCGCTATGATGCGCGCTGCGCGGCGCGCCAGGATTTGATTTCTGCGCTCGGTCTGGAGACCGCGTCTATGCCGCCACATTTGCGCGCTGCGATTGAAGCGCTTGCAGGCGAGGTCTTGAGTTTACGGGAAGATCGCGCGCGCCTTCAGCAAGAGCTGGAAACAGCCGCGCAATTGGCGGATCGCGACACGCTTTGCCCAATCTTCAATCGCCGCGCCTTTGAACGCGAACTCACCCGCGAAATCTCCCTGTCTGAACGCTACGGGACGCCGCTTTGCCTCATCTTTATCGATCTCGATCGGTTCAAACTGATCAATGACCGCTTCGGTCATGCGACCGGAGACCGGGTCATCCAACATGTGGCGGAGAGCCTGGTCGAGAATGTCCGTCAAAGCGACATTGTCGGGCGCTTGGGCGGCGATGAGTTTGGTATCGCTCTCACCCATACCGAGCACGCGGATGGGCAAATGAAAGCCGCTCGTCTCGAATCCATGATCGGCGGATTGGTGGTCCGAGACGCAGAGAATGAGAGCATAGAATCAGTCAACCTCGGTGCATCCTGCGGGACAGTGGTTTGGCGTCGCGGACGAGATGCGGCTGGGCTCATCGCCGAGGCAGACGAGACTATGTTTCGAAGGAAAAACGAAAAAAAGCGAGCGCGATAAAAGGCCTGCGCGCAAGAATTTTGCGTATTTGAAAAACCTCGCGCACACGCCGTGACTCTCCAATCAAGCTATGGTTATCTGTTGCTATTAAGTCACAGATGTCATCTCAGAGAGAAGGAGTGTGCCTATGTCACTGCAAGGTCGGATCGAAGAACTCAGTAAGCGCCACGCGCAAATCGACGAAAAAATCCACGAAGAAGAAAAACGACCGGCGGGCAATGACATTATCATCAAAGATCTGAAGCGACAGAAACTTCGACTTAAAGAAGAGATAGGTATGCTACGCGCCAGTTAGGCGCACTTCGGGCTGCAATTTGCTCCCTCAGCGCAGAGTTTAAGCGGGCGGGAGCACGGCCATGGATAAACCAGTTACCCTGATTATTGGGCTCGGGAAAACGGTGGGCGATGCGATCGCGCGCCGTTTTCTTGAAGAAGGACATTCTGTTCTCGCCGTCGATCCAGACGCGGGCGTCCTAGAAGAGTTGCGCAAAACAGCTGGCGACAAGATCGCCTATCACCATGGCGCCACCCATACCAAACTCGGGCTCCGCAATGCGATGGCGGCCGCGCTCGAGACCTATAATTTTGTCGACAATGTCGTCTGCATTCCAGCGCTTCCGGAGCCGGATCGCCTGCTTGAGCTTGAGATGGATGATCTCGAAACCATGCTGATGAAAACCGTGCGCGGCGCCGTTCAAACCTTGCGCGTGTTTACGCCGGAATTGATCGCTGAGCGCCCGGAAACCGAGAACGCGGCAGATCGCTCGCGCCAAACCGGAACCTTTACCTTCGTGCTCTCGCTTGGCGCAAAAATGGCGCAGCCGGGTTGGTTCAGCGAGAGCGTCTCGCAACATGCCATTTTGGGCATCGTCAAAGCCGCCGCGGTGGAGCTCGCCGATGAAGCGGTGCGCGTGAATGCCGTGGTGGCATTGCGGCCGCGCGCCGAGGGACGCGAGCCTTGGTTGCAAGACCGAACGCCTATGGGACGCGCCTCGCTGGCCGAAGAGATCGCAGAGACGGCTGTCTTCCTTAGCAATACCAACAGTGCGATCATTACAGGAGAGACCATCACCCTGGATGGCGGGCGACAGCTTCTCTCTGGTATGATCGAGCGCGAGGAATAAGCGCGCGCTCAATCTAGTTTTTGGCAAACTTACTTTGGGTGACAGATCACTGGCATCCACGTGTAGCCTTTGACGAACGCGCCTGAAGTCAGGCTTGGCTCGTCCAGCACTTCCACATGGCTGAACCGCTCCATGATTTCTTCCCACAGGATGCGCAGCTGCAACTCGCCGAGACGGTTGCCGACGCAGCGGTGAATGCCGAACCCGAAAGACAGGTGATTCCGGGCCTGCTTGCGGTCGATGATCAAACGATTTGGGTCTTCTTCCCAGAACCGCTCATCGCGGTTGCCGGACACATACCACATGGCGATCTGGTCGCCTTTCTTGATCGTCTTGCCGTGCATCTCGACATCTTCGAGCGCGGTGCGGCGCATGAAGGCCAGCGGGGTCTGCCAGCGGATCACTTCGGACACCATGTTCGGGATCAGCGAAGGATCGGCTTTCAGCTTGGCATACTCTTCTGGGAACTTGTTGAGGCCGTAAACGGACGCCGTCATTGAGTTCCGGGTCGTGTCATTGCCGCCCACGATGAGCAGAATGACGTTGCCGAGCAGCTCCATTGGCGTCATGTTTCTCGTCTTCTCGCCATGCGCGAGCAGGCTGATCAGATCATTCTTGAGCGGCTCTTGCTTGCGTTGCTCAAAGATGCCCATGAATGCGGTCAAGCATTCGAGAAGCTCTTGCTTCCATTGCTCTTCACCACCGGGGCAAATGTCAGGGTTCTCGCGGTTTGTCGTTACATCCGACCAGCGCGTAAGCTTACGACGATCCTCAAATGGGAAGTCGAACAGCGTCGCGAGCATCATTGTGGTCAGCTCGATGGATACTGTGTCGACCCAATCGAAGGGCTCACCCACCGGAACCGCGTCCAAAATTTCCTTGGTGCGGCTACGGATCAGCGGCTCAAACTCTTTCAGCATGTTTGGAGCAACCGCCGGCTGAACCGTTTTGCGCTGTTCTGAGTGGCGAGGCTCATCCATCGCGATGAACATTGGCAGCTCAAAATCTTCCATCGGCTCACCGAGGACGATGCCGCCATGCTCCCAGCTAGAAGAGAAGCGCTTATGGTCGATGTCGACCTTCATAATGTCTTCATAGCGGGTGACTGACCAATACCCGCCTGCGAAGCTATCTTCTGTCCAGTGCAACGGATCCTCATCGCGCATCCGACGGAACAATTCCCAGTATCCGCCTTGGCGCCAAATCTCAGGATCGATGAGGTGCATCTTATCAAGCGGGATCGTGGATAGATCCGGCAACGGATCGCCCATTTTCAGGTAGCCTTCAAACATCGGCTCGCGATCAGAAAGAACAGGGCGCTCTAAATTATGGGGAATTTTGGTCAGTGTGTCTGCCATCTGGGCCTCCGGAAAAGCGGTCTTAATGCCGCTGAAACTGTGACGTTGGCGTCACTTTAACATAGGCAAATTGAAAAAACCATGACGCATGCGTCATTTTTTCAAAAAATTATGCGGGGTATCGCTCATTCTGAGCACGCCAGATCGCCGTTTCGAGCGCTTCTTTCAGGGATTTGCGTTCTGCCGGCGTCAAAAAGCGGCCAATGACCCAAGCTTTTTGGCCATGCGCGAGTTTCAATTCGCTCGGACGTCGCTCGGGAAATTCCAATCGGACACGCGTGAAAGCGGTGGGCAAACGGGCGGTTCGCACCGGCTTTCCAGGTTGCTCATGGAGGAGGTCAATCTGTTCTGCCGTAACCCGGACACGCGTTTCCTGTTTCAGCTTGCGGAAGCTGTATCGGAAGGCCAGCCAAATGATCAAAGCATCGAGGCCGAAAAAACCAATAACGGGGAAAGCACCCATTGAAACAAAGGCGAGGCCCGCGACGAAGCTCATCCCCCCAACAATCGCCATGACAAGGGTAAAAGCCCGCGGACTAAGCGAGCGGTTCGGCGTCAATGTCGCGTCGAAATAAATGGTCTGATCGGTCGGCTCCATGATCCTCCATATAGGCCGATCTCGATCAAAAATGACAAGCGTGGCTTTGCGTCGCAAGAATCGGATGTTCAGCCCGCAGCTTCTGGCTTAGGAGACGGATCATGACTTCTGCCAAGACCAAACCAAAACGCAAACGCGCGCCGCGAACTTTCGGCAAGGAAAAAGCCGCCGAGCTTTATGCCCGGCTCGCCAAGGACCGCCCCAATCCGAAGACCGAATTGGACTTTGTGAACCCTTATACTCTAGTGGTCGCTGTGGCCTTATCCGCCCAAGCTACAGATGTCGGGGTCAACAAAGCCACAAAGGGCTTGTTTAAGGTTGCCGACACACCAGAGAAAATGTTGGCGCTTGGCCTGGAAGGGGTTGAGCAACATGTCAAAACCATCGGTCTTTGGCGCAACAAAGCCAAGAATGTCATCGCACTCAGCCAAATGATCATTGACGAATTTGGCGGCGAGGTGCCGCAAACCCGGGACGAATTGGTCAGACTCCCAGGCGTGGGTCGCAAGACGGCAAATGTCGTCCTGAACGAGGCCTTTGGGCAGCCCACCATCGCGGTCGATACCCACATCTTCCGGGTCTCGAACCGCACGGGCCTCGCCCCCGGCAAAGATCCTGACCAAGTGGAAGCAAGCTTAGAGCGAACCACACCCGATGAGTTCAAACTCGGCGCGCACCATTGGCTCATCCTGCATGGACGTTATACGTGCGTCGCTCGAACACCGAAATGCTGGCTGTGCTCCATCCATGACCTCTGCCGGTTTAAAGACAAAACGCCGGATCCTGCGACGGTCTCTTCGCTCGGCCCGAAAGGCCCGAAGCGCAACGCCAAAGCGAAGAAATGAGCTTGCCCTAAGCCGGTTTTGCCCTGTAAACGCGGCGCATGCTGAAGACCCGCATCATTCCTTGCCTCGATGTCAAAGACGGCCGAACCGTCAAAGGCGTGAACTTTGTCGACTTGCGCGATGCCGGCGACCCGGTTGCGCTGGCCAAAGCTTATGACGCGCAAGGCGCGGACGAACTGTGTTTCCTCGATATCACCGCCAGCCATGAAGAGCGCGGTACGCTGCTGGATGTGGTGAGCGCGACCGCCGAGCAATGCTTCATGCCCCTCACCGTGGGCGGCGGCGTTCGAAGCGCTGAGAATATGGTTCAGCTCCTCCGGGCGGGCGCAGATAAAGTCGCCATCAATTCAGCGGCCGTGGCCGATCCTGACGTCGTCTCGCGCTGCGCCGCAAAAGCGGGGCGTCAATGCGTCGTCGTCGCCATTGATGCGCGCAAATCTGGAGAGCGCTGGGAAATCTTCACCCACGGTGGGCGCAAACCAACCGGCATAGACGCCGTTGAATTCGCTCTGCTCGCTGAGTCGAAAGGCGCTGGCGAAATTCTGCTCACCAGCATGGATAAGGATGGCACCAAGTCTGGGTTTGACCTTCCGCTGACCAAAGCTGTGACGGACGCGGTCAATATTCCGGTCATTGCAAGCGGCGGCGCCGGCAGCGCCAAAGACCTTGCCCCCGCCATTTTAGAAGGCGGTGCCAATGCCGTTCTTGCCGCTTCGATCTTTCATTTCGGCGAAGTTAGTTTAGACGAAGCCCGCGCCGCCCTTGAAGCGGCTGGCGCGCCGGTTCGCCCGCTTTAGGAGACAGACATGTCAAATACCCCGCTTGGAAACACGCACGGCTTGATGGACATGTTGGGTTATCTCGCCATGACGATTGATGCCCGTGCTGATGGCGAAGGCGAGCGCTCTTATACAATCAGCCTTCTAGAGAAAGGCGCGCTGCATTGCGGCAAGAAGATTGCCGAGGAAGGCGCTGAATTGGCGATTGCGTTGGCCGCGCAAGGTGAAGAAGAAACTGCGCTCGAAGCGGCTGATCTTCTTTATCATATTCTCGTCGGTCTGCGCGCCAAAGGGGTCAGCCTCGACCAAGTCGCGGAAGCCTTGCGCCAGCGCCAAGGGGTATCCGGCCTGGACGAGAAAGCCTCACGCGGCGGCTAAGCCGACGGGTCTAGACAAAGATCGGCGCGGCGTTCACGGTGCCTCTCAAATATTGGAGGAACTGCAATGGCGCATGCGCATGACATCCCGCTGACGGGACATCAGCCAAATCTGCAAGGCTGGTTCGACTATATGATGGGTGGCCATAATCCGCAGAAATTGCTCGACATCCTGCATGATGATGTCGTGTTCAGGAGCCCCGTCGTCCACACGCCGCAAGAAGGCAAAGAGATCACCTTTGCGTATCTGTCCGCCGCCGGAAACACACTCGGAAATGGCACGTTTAAATATGTTCGCGTGTTTGATTGCGGCACCCGCGCCGTCTTAGAATTTGAGACGGAGATGGACGGCATCCAAGTCAATGGCGTCGACATGATCGAATGGGACGCTGACGGCAAAATCATTGACTTCAAAGTCATGGTCCGCCCGCTCAAAGCGATCCAAACGGTCCACGCCGCCATGGGCCGAATGCTCGCTGAGATGAAAGCGCAAGCTTGACGCTGCCCTATGAGATGCGCCGGATCCCGGCAAAGCTCGCTGTCACCTGTCCGGCCTGCCAGCGCGAGGCACAATTTGAATTTTCGACGCTGGCTTTGATCAAGCGCAAGAAAGATGTCGAATGGTTCAAAGCCAATGACGTCTTTGACTATGTCAAAGCTCAAACGGGCGGCGGCGGAGGCTATCAGCATCACGCGCTCTACTATCCGAATTTACACCCCGGGCGCCTGAGCGCGATTGATGATTGGCCGGAAGGGTATGGCCCTGAAAATTGGACCCGCCGGAGCGACTGGATCTATACCCGCCAGAGCCTCGGCGCGGTCGCTTGCCCGCATTGCGGCTTCAAAGAAAAAAAGCTGCTCGATTGGCCGAATGATGCCTGGTTTCAAATCCAGTATCGCAACCAAGTGTTGTGGGCGTTTAATCGCGATATGACGGCGGTGCTGGCTGACTATATTGCCGACACCAATCGATCCCGCGAAGGGCGTCGCTATCGCAGCTTTTTGATGACCATCCCCAAACCATTTCTCGCTGCCAAGGCGCGCGACACGGTGGTGAAGCGATTGAAGGCACGGCTCGCAGCATGAACCCACCGACCCTCCTAACCCGCCGCCTCAGCCTCAAACCGTGCGATAAAGACGACTATGCTGATATGGCCGCCATGTGGGCCGACCCCGAAGTCGTACGCTTTATTGGTGGACGCACCCGGGACGCGCAGGACGCTTGGTTCGCGCATTTGCGCAATCGCGGACTCTGGCCGCTTTTGGGCTATGGCTATTGGATCGTCAGAGAACGCCGATCTGGCACATTTATCGGCGAAGTTGGATTTGCTGATTTTATGCGGGGCATGATCCCCGACATTTCCGGGCGCCCTGAAGCGGGATGGGTGTTTGCAAAAACCGCTTGGGGTCAGGGCTTCGCCACCGAAGCGGTGCAGGCGGCGCATGATTGGCTGGACGCCGAACTCCCAGGCCGCTCAACCTGCATCATCGACCCCGATAATGAGGGCTCCATTCGGGTCGCGGAGAAGGTCGGATACACCGAAATCGGCCCAACCGATTATCGCGATGACCCCGTTCTCTTGTTCGAGCGGTTCAGTCCGGCGGAAGGAAAAGGCTAGCAAAGCGCGTCGACGACCGTTATTTAGGTCAAATGGTTACGACATATCTCGACTTCGAAAAACCGCTTGCGGAACTTGAGACCAAGATCGCTGAGCTGGAAGCCGTTGCTGCCCAAGAAGGCGGCCCGCAAATCAATGACGAGCTGAAAAAGCTCAAAGACAAAGCCGCTAAGCAGCTGAAGGACACCTATTCTTCGCTGACCCCTTGGCGCAAAACCCAAGTCGCACGCCATCCAGAGCGTCCGCACTTTACTGATTATATCGAGGCCCTCTTTGATGATTTCCAAGATCTTGCGGGTGACCGTGTCTACGGAAATGATGAAGCTGTGATTGGCGGGCTTGCGAGCTTTAACGGTCAGTCCGTGGTCGTTCTTGGTCACGAAAAAGGCCGCACGACGGAAAGTCGTCTGAAACACAATTTCGGCATGGCGCACCCTGAAGGCTATCGCAAAGCCGTACGCCTCATGGATCTTGCCGATCGGTTCGGCTTGCCTGTCATTTCCTTTGTCGACACGGCCGGGGCATTCCCTGGAAAAGCAGGCGAAGAACGCGGCCAGGCGGAAGCCATTGCCCGCTCGACCGAGCGCTGCCTGACCCTCAAAGTGCCGATGATTTCACTGATCATTGGCGAAGGCGGCTCCGGCGGCGCGATTGCGATTGCTGCAGCCAACCATGTCCTGATGATGGAGCACGCGATCTATTCGGTGATCTCGCCAGAGGGCTGCGCGTCCATCCTGTACCGCGACGCGGCCAAGGCAAAGGACGCTGCTGAAGCGATGCGCATCACTGCCGGCGACCTGAAGAAAATGAAGGTGATTGACGGCATCGTCAAAGAGCCGGTCGGCGGTGCACACCGCGCGCCAGAGAAAGCCATCCGAGCCGCGGGTAAAGCCATCGACAAAGCGCTTCAGTCTTTGCTGGCGCTGAGCGAACAAGAGCTCAAAACCCAGCGCCGCGAACGCTTCTATGCGATCGGTCGCGAAGGGCTGAACTAGCAAGTCTGAAAATCTCGCAGGGCGGCAATCGCCCTTCTCAATAGCGGACAAAAAAAGGGCGGCCAATCGGCCGCCCTTTCTGATTTAGGTTTTCGCGTTGGTCCTATTCAAAGGATTGGCTGATCCCGAAATAGACCAGGCTTCCACGAGGGTCATGGATTTTTGTATCATAACCCAGCTCGTTGCTTTGGCCCGTCACGAACGGAGGATCTTCGTCGAAGAGATTGTTGATACCAACCGTCAGCTTCGTGCCGTTTCCATATCCAAAGACATCGTCGAGGAACAAATTGTATTGCGCATCGACAGTGGTCCAGGAATCAACTTCACCAGTCACTCCGCCAGTGGCGTCGTTTTCATCGTAAGACGAAATGTAGCGAACCACGACATTGGCGCTGTGACGATCTTTCTGCCAGTTGAACGACGTGTTTGAACGGAACTCTGGGATTGGGTTCGCGAACGGCGTATTTGCGTTACGCGCACCGGCACCCTCGAGGACGCTTCCATCAGGTTGTTCAATCTCAAACGAGTTGACGATCGTATTCGCGCTGCGAACGCCGAACGTGCCCCAATTGTCGGTATCGAACTGGTAGGTTGCAGTGATGTCGATGCCGTCAGTTTTGGCTGAAGGCGCGTTCTCACGCTCGGTGAAGATCCGAAGCGCTGTCGCCGTTGCAGGGTCCCGAATGATGTTCGGGTTGCGCAGGGCAGTACAAGTCGGATCGTTGGCAACCAATGCCGCTACGTCACATCCGGCTCCAGCAAGCGCTGCAGCTTCCGCGATCAACAATTGCTGACCAACTTGGGTCGAGATCAAGTTCGTATATTCGACATTGTAATAGTCGATGTCGAAGACAAGGTTCTCAATCGGTTCCCAAGAAATACCGAGATTTATGGTATCGGCTTCTTCTGGATCAAGATTGGCGTTCGGACGTGCTGTCTCTCCCAAGAATACCAACGACCCCGTCAGTGGGTCCAAAGTCGCATTTAGTGCTGTGTTAGAGTTGGTGATTTGGAAAAGCGTTGGCGCCCGGAATGCAGAGCTCCAAGAACCGCGGATCGAAAGGTTTTCACGAGGCGCCCAGCGCACCGCTACTTTCGGATCCGTGCTCGACTGACCAGAAGAATAATCTTCGTAGCGAAGCGCCAACTGGGCGTCGATGATACCCAAGGCATCATTGTCGACAATCGGAACAGCGAGTTCGCCGAAGAAGGCATCAACTGTTCGCTTGCCGCGTGAATCTGGGTCGCCGATCAAGAAGATTAGATCCTCTGCATCCGCAGCATCTGGGCTGTCAGTATCACGAATTTCGCGACGGAACTGGTAACCGAATGCCGCTGAGAGCGGGCCAGCTGGCATTTCGAGAATGTCACCGGTGACGAATGCGTCAATCGTTGTGAGGTCCGTACGAATACGCTCAGGATCTGTACTGGTCAGATAATCGATAAGCGCAGGATCGTTCGGATTGGTTGTCAAAGACGTTCCAAACGGGTTGTAGTACTGACATCCACCAACACCTGGCGTGCCGTTCACAGGATCACAGTCGGGTCCACCCAGTCCGTTCAGAGCGAGCGCGAGGCGGGTACCGACCTGATCCGGCACGGCAGCATCGCGGTTGTCTCGCGAGAACGCATAGGCAAGGCCATAATCCCAATTGGAGTCAAAGACCTGACCATCCAAACTGATCGTGGCGCGATATGTGTCATTGTTAAAGAACCCGAGTGCTCTGTTGTCGCCGGGGGTCAAGCCATTGTTCCCGATGACGCGGCCGCGCCACAGAACTGGAGCGTTGAACGGGTTACCCGGGTGCGAAGCATCGATCCGAGGCAGGCTCAAATTCGGGAATGAGGTTGAATATCCACCGAGATAATCTGCAGCGGTGTATCCAAATTCAAAGGTCAGAACATCGTCTGCCGTCAAATTGCGGTTTGCAACGACATAGCCTTGGAAACGCTCTTCTTCTGGCACCAATGAATAGTTGGGCCCGAAGTCAAACAAGCAGAGTGAGCCCGCAGGTGTTGCGGGATTTCGCTGGTTCGGAACAACGACACCTTCTGGGTTAAGCGCAGTGCCGCAAACTGGGTCGGCATTAAACTCGCCCGGGATTGCGGTCGGCACGGTTGTGGAGGGCGCCAAAAGCAAGAAGGAACCAGGGTTTCCGAAGCTGGAAATCGTGGCATTCGGAAGTTCAGGGCGATCCGTCAGACGAAGCTCCTCAACATCAAAGTATGAGAAACCGAAGACAATGCCGCCTTGCTCACCTTGGGTACCAAAGATGCCTTGCAAGTTTGTCGTTGAGTGATCGTCGTCACGCGTGGTTTGCTGATAGTTTGCGCGCAGCTCCACGCCCTCAAAGTCATTTCGGGTTTTGAAGTTTACAACGCCCGCCACCGCATCAGAACCGTAAAGCGCGGCTGCACCGTCTTTCACAACTTCGATATTGTTGATCATGATTTGTGGCACCAGAGTGCTCAGGTCGGTGAAGGTGTCGCCGCGATTGGTCACAGCACCTGAAACCGTTTGACGTTTTCCGTTAAGCAGGACGAGGGTCGAACCAACACCCAAACCGCGGAGGTTGACGTTTGCGGTGCCGACATTGTTGCCTTGGGTCAACGCGTCGGCTTGGTTCTCAGAGCCCGTGTTGTAGGTCAGCGTCCGAGCAAGCTCGGCATTCGTCAAAATGCCTGCGTCTGTGAACGCATCTTGGCCCAGATTATCGATTGGGTTTGCGCTGTCGAACTGGTCGGTGATGTCGCGTTTGATGAACGACCCCGTCACCACCACGCGATCAAGCGTTTTCTCATCTTCGTCGGCTTCTTGCGCGATCGCAGTCCCGCCGGCCATCATCATGGCCGCGAAAGACGCACCACAGATTAACTTTCTTC
>CAYNUI010000049.1:0-13176 GCA_964400185.1 uncultured Hyphomonas sp. | reverse complement strand
GTGTTTCATGGCAGGCTCCTTTAGGCGGATCAGGTAGGCCGCATTCAGGCGAGATGAAACAACCGATCCGGAATAAGCCTCATTCCGAGATTGCGAGACTAAGAGCCTTCCGCATCGATCGCAGCTTGCACGGTCTTATAAAACGCTTCGCGCGCAGTATTTTCATTGTCGCGAAATCCGATAGCGCTGGTCCACGAGGAATTGCTGGCGATCACCAATTGCCGCTTCGGATCAATAAAAATGCCCTGACCGAATATGCCTTGCGCAGCAAACGCGCCGTCGTCGTAAATCCACCATTGGTAGCCATACCCGTCGGCCCCAAACTCGACCTCGGCTTGCTTGCTGGTGGCCCTTTCGATCCATCCTTCTGGCACGATGGATTGGCCATCAATTGACGCTCCGTCCAGCATGAATTGGCCAAATCGCGCAAAGTCGCGCGTCGCCGCTTGGATGCAGCAGCCGCTGATTTCGGTGCCATCCTCATTCAAGAGCCAGGTTGCTTTCTGTTCCATGCCAAAAGGCGCCCAGACTTTTTCGGATAAATAGTCCGCCAGAGTTTTACCGGTGGCAGCGCTGACCAGGACACCGATCAAGTTGGTTTCACCGGTCGAATAATTCCAAACCTTACCTGGCGGATGAGCACGCGGCAGGGTTTTCATGTAGCTAACCAGATTGGACGAACCATCATCTGAGACATGCTCATTGAACAGAGCAACATCCGAGCTCGGATCTTCATAATCTTCAATCCATCGCACGCCAGAGGTCATGGTCAGAAGCTGTTCAACTGTCACTGAGCTATAAGCTGAGCCCTGCAGGCCGGGGATATAGTCGGAAACTGAATCATCGAGGCTATCAATGTAACCGTCTTTGATCGCTGCACCGACAAGGGTCGAGGTGAAAGACTTGGCGACCGAAAAACTGGTCCATCGGCCATCTGCGTCAAAGTCCAGGCCATAGCCTTCAAATCGGACGGCGCCGTTGTGGAGGATGACGACTGCCGCGTTTTTCTGCTCTGCCATATAAGCCTCGACATCCATGTCTAAGGCGAGCGGCGGGCCATCGGGCAGGGGGCTTATTGTGTCAGATGCGGCGATGTCTCTCGTATCGACCATGAACCATACGCGGTCGAGCATCCGAAATCCGGCATCACGTTGATCTTGGCTCCAGAACAAGACATTGCCATCGCTGGGTGGGTTGGACAGGAGGCGCCGCCAATCCGGGCCGATCATCCACCAGACCACAGCCGCGAGCAGGGCCACGATGCCGAGGCCAATTCCTAACCGTTTCATCCGTTTCCTCCGGTCGCCTTATGATTTTTGTTTAGGCGTATAGGCTTCGTTTTTGAGATTCCAAATCGGCGTTCGGATCGCCATCCAGAGGATCAGCACGGTCATGCCCGCGGCCGGGACGATGGCAATCTTGTAGGGTCCGAAAGCGTCCACCAGCCAGCCCATGATTGCAGCCCCAAGCGGCGTGCCTGCCATGAAGCCAAGCTGATAGATGGACAGCACGCGCGCCAACTGATCCTTGGGCGCGGCATCCTGGACGATCGAACGGCTCATCGCGATCGAGACCCCACCAGACAGCCCCCAGACAAAGACGATCATCAAGAAGACTTCGTGTGGGACTTTGGTCATCATCGGCAGGATAGCGAGCGACCCGAGCAATTGAGCGGTCAGCAGAAGGCGGCCTTGTCGCTTGATATTCTTGACCAAAGACAGCGCCACGGAAGAGACAAAAGCGCCGAGCCAGAAGGTCACGAACATGTCGCGAATGCCGTCGCCAGACAGGCCATAAACGTCGCGATTGATGATGGGCAGGACGACCAAGAAAGCGCCGATGACGAAGATGCCAACGCCGAACATTAGGACCGTCATAGCCCACAGCTTGGCGTCGCCCGCGACGACTTTGAAGCCTTCTGCGATATCTCCGAATGCCGCGCCAAACCCCGAACGTCCGGTTTTCACTTTGCGACCCTTGGCGAGCAGGAAGGCGAGCACTGCGCCTGAGGCGAGCACGGCGCCCTGAACCACGAGCAGCGCCCACGAGTTGATCGGGCCGACGCCGAAGCCACCAAGCCACATCGGCATCTTGGTCATCTTGTCCGCATACCCACCGAGCACCAGCCCCGCGATCTGTGCGCCAAATTGAGCGAGCGTCGCGAAAGCAATGCCTTGTTGGAGCGTTACGCCAGAACCGACCCGTCCGCGTCGTTCCACCACCTCGTTCAAGATGGAGTCGCGCGCCGGCATCATGAACGCGCCAACCGTGCCAAGCGCCAATCCATAGGCAATCATCAACGGGTAAGAGAGATTGTCCGTCGCTAATGCATAGGCGAGCCCAAAGGCGGGCAGGGCGGCGAACAGATGCAAAATCATTAGGAGCGGTTTGCCGGACGCCCGCTCCGCAACCACACCGCCGATCAAGAGGAAAATCACCGACGGCCCGGACAGAGCCAAGTTGGCAATCCCGAGTTCCGTGCCGCCCAGTCCGAGCTTATTGGTGATCAAGTATGGAAACAGCACCATTTGCAGGCCAAAGGCGATGAACCACGTGGCCTGAACCGAAAGATAGGCCGGCAGTTCGACTTTGACGCCGCGTCGCGCTTTTCGTGCCATCATGGATTGAGCGGTTTCGAGCAAGGACGCCCCAGCGCTCATCGCCGAGCCCATACCGCTCATGGGCGATCGGGCTTCGTCCAAAATGTCCGGATCGTCTAGATTTTCGGCCGTATTCGGCTCTTCTGTCATAGCTCGCTTGCCCTTGCTCCCAGCGATTTAACCTGTCCCGTGATTTGCATTCGTGCAACAGGAAAAGTGTACTTGCTCAAGCGCCATGTCTTGGAGGCGTCTCATCTGCGTGATAGGCAAGAAAGAGTTCTCGTTAGGAGGGACCATCATGAGAGCCATGCGACAGTTGGGAAGTTGGGGGCTGGCGCTATTTTTGATCTTCATGTTTTTGCAGGCAACGATCCATCCTTTGCCAAATCCACCCGAAGGTTCGGTGAAGCTGTTTGATCCGCCAGGTCAAAACATTGTATTCGCGACATTGGCGGCCAACACGCAAATTGCGTTGTTTGAGCCTACAGGGCGCATCCTCGTCGCCATTGCAGAACTGTTTGCGGCCTTCTTGCTCTTATTGCCAATGACACGGCGCTCAGGCGCGATCCTGTCATTCTTGATCTTAGCGGGTGCTGTGACCTTGCACCTGATGCCTGATATGCTTGGACGTGAAATCCCTCTCTCGCTCAATGGAAGCGAAACCGATGGCGGCGCTTTGTTTGCGCTGGCGGTCGCTATGCTTGCGGCGAGCATTCTTTTGTACGTCGTGCATCCAGCGAAAAAGTAAACGAAATCTCATTAGATTATTAACCCCTTGAGGGCACTGTCCGCCGGTAAGATTCGGGTTAGGTCAGATGAGCGATCCTATTTCTATCGAAGACCACCAGACCAATGGTGGGCAGACACGGCGCACATTGCTGCGTCGCTTGATCGATTTTATCGCGCTTCCAGCCTCGCAAGTCGCGCCGCAGGACCGCTCCATGGGTGGCGACATTTTGTTGGATATGCTGTTGCATGCGACCGATTCAGATCGACTTCACTGCGCCAAGCGGATTGCCGCCCTAAAAGACGCGCCACGGCGCCTTCTTCGCTATCTCGCGCAGTGCAATATCGATATTGCGCGCCCGCTGCTGGAAGAGAGCGAGTCTTTTGATAGCTCGGACTTGCTCGAAATCATTGATCATGTTTCTCCCGAACACCGGGTGCTGATCGCCAGCCGCAAGGTGGTCCCAGCAAGCGTCACCGATCAAATTGCGCGCCGGGGTGAGATCAGCGCCATCAAAGCGCTTATCCAAAACAAGGGCGCCGAACTGTCCGAAACCGCGATCGATGTTTTGGTCGAACGATCTCGCAAAGAGAATGCATTGCCAAACCTGCTCATCACTCGGTTAGAGCTCAAACCCGCGCAAGCGATGGCTATGTTTTGGTGGTCCGATCGAGAAACGCGCCGAGTGATCTTGCAGAGGCATGCTGCTGATCGCTCGGAGATGGTCTCCATGTGCGCTGACGTATTTGCGCTTGCGGCTGAAGAGGGCTGGTCTGATCCAGTGTCCCGTAAGGCCTTGCAGCTGATTGAGCGACGTCAACGCAATCGCGCCGCGATTGATCGCAGCGATTATGACAGCCTGGAACATGCGATTGAGGCTGCAGCGACGCTCGGCATGTCGCCAGAGCTGGTTCAAGAGATCGGCTATCTTGCTGGCGTAAAACCAGTCACTAGCGCAAAGATCCTCAGTGACCGCGGGGGAGAGGGTATTGCGGTTTTGTGCAAAGCAACCGGTCTCAAGAAACCGTCTCTAGCGAATATCTGGACGGCGCTAAAACGACCGCTCGAGCAAGAGGATGGTACGCCGCACATGCTCTACGACCACCTTCTTGAAACCTATGACCTGCTCAGCGTCGCGAAAGCGCAAACTACGCTGAGATATTGGAACTGGTCGCTTTCATCGGCCTATTCGCCAATGCGTATGAAACAGGAAGAGGTGGGCGAGCTTGAGGCCAATGATGAATCTACATTCTCCACAGCGCGCCGCACAGCCAGCCTGGTTTTCGGCAAGTAAGAATATTTTGCACATTCAAGACCGGTTTAGACTGGTCAAATGCTATTTCGGGTTCTAATTCCGGCGATAAGCAAGAAGATCAGAACCGGAGCGACTGGGCGCGTGGGCTACTTTGTCGGATTAATTTTTGTTCTTGTCGCGCTGTGGCTTGGACTGTCTTGGGATTATTCCCTCAAGACCGTCATTGCTTCGCTCGGCGCGGTCTCCGTGTTATTGTCCGCGATCCTCGCCTATCGTTTTGATATCCTAGACCGAGAAGGCTCGCCCTATGCGCGACTGCCTCATCTGTTCGTCTATTGGTTTTGGCTGATGATTGAGATTTTCAAGGCCAATTGGGTCGTCATCAAAGCGTGTCTTAAATCCACGCTCGACATCAATCCGGCGCTCGTGAAAGTTAAAACCGGCTGCGAAAGCGATCTGGCGCGCACCGTATTCGCCAACTCGATCACGCTGACCCCTGGAACCGTGAGCGTCGAAGTCGAAGGCAATAAGATTTTGGTCCACGCGCTCTACGAAGAGTCCGCTGGCCCGGGTGCGTTTGACGACATGGATCGCCGCTCTCGTGAAGCGTGTGACGGGAAGGCAAAAGCATGATTGGCGCCGCTGCTCTCGCACTCGTTGTTGCGATCGCGCTGATGCTCGTTCGAGCGTTGCGCGGCCCGACACTCTATGATCGCGTGCTTGCGGTAAACTCGCTCGGTACGAAAATTATTCTCCTGCTGGGGGTCATCGGTTTTCTAACCGGGCGTCCAGATTTTCTTGATATTTCAATCCTCTACGCGTTGATCAACTTTGTTGCGACGATCGCGATTTTGAAATTCTTCCGGTATCGGTCTTTCCAAGTTTCTCTGGATCGCCGGGGTCGGGGAGGATCGCGATGAGTGTGATTTTGGAATACTTCCACGCGTTTCGTCCGGCTCTCGGTTCGGCGCTGCTTTTGGTGGGCGCGATCCTGGCCGTGATTGGCACAATCGGCGTTCTGCGCTTTCCCGATTTTTACACGCGGCTTCACGCGGCGAGTGTGACGGATACTGCAGCCGCGACTTTGGCCATACTCGGCATGGTGCTGCTGGCACCAAGTTTAGCAGTCGTCTTTAAGCTCGCCGTGGTCTGGTTGTTCTTGTTCCTGACAGGACCAACATCGTCGCATGCGGTCGCAAACGCTGCCCATACGGCTGGCCTCCAGCCGATGATCGGCAAGCTCAATGAAGAAGAGGGAGGCAGCCAGTGACCGGGTTTGAAGGCGCGACGTTCGCCATCGATCTTTTGAACATTACGTTGCTGACCATCTTGTTCGTGGTTGCGATTGCAATTGCGCGTTTGCGCAGCTTGTTCGCGATTGTGATGCTGTCTGGCATTTACTCCTTGGTTTCAGCGACCTGGTTTGTGGCACTGGATGCCGTCGACGTGGCGTTCACCGAAGCGGCCGTCGGCGCGGGTATTTCAACCGCGCTGTTCCTCGGCGCTATGGTTTTGACCTCGCGCACGGCAAAAGCCGAAAAGGGCGCAAGCCGCATCATTCCGCTCATTGTCGTGATCGCAACCGGCGCGATGCTGATCTATGCGACGATCGACTTACCAGGCTTCGGAGATGCGACATCGCCTGCAAACACAGGCGTCGGTACCGAATTCCTGCAGCGCACTTATCCTGAAATCGCCATCCCGAACGTCGTGACCGCAGTGCTCGCAAGCTACCGGGGTTTCGATACGCTTGGCGAGGTCGGAGTGGTGTTCGCGGCCGGTTTGGGCGTGACCCTGTTGCTCGGTTTCGGCGAGCGGTCCTTGGGCGCGACGGTGCGCCGGGAAGACCGCGCGCCAACCCGCAAGAGCGATGAGGAGGAGTCATGAAGGGCGACCATCACGTCATTCTCCGCGTTGTCGCGAAAGCGCTGATCCCAGTGATCGCGCTGTATGGGTTCTATGTGCAGTTCCATGGCGAATACAGCCCAGGCGGCGGTTTCCAAGCGGGCGTCATTTTGGCGGTGAGTGTAATCCTCTACTCGCTGATTTTCGGCATTGCGCCGACCATGCGGGCGATTACGCCAGGGTTTGCGCGTTTCATCGCTGGATCTGGCTTCATTCTTTATATCGGGGTCGGCGTTTGGGCGCTGCTCATGGGTGGCAATTTCCTCGACTATGATGCCTTGTTCCGCGAAGAACCAGGCGGCCATCTCGGGCAGCATGTCGGCATCATTGTGATTGAGATTGGCGTTCTGTTCGCCGTTGCCGGGTCGATGGTGTCGATCTTCTATGCCTTTGCAGGCCGCGTGAGCGAAATTCGAGACGAGGACTGGTAGGCATGCTGGAATTCATCCTCGAACGCGGAAACTATTGGGCGATCATCGGATTGATGATGATCGGCCTCTACATCTCATTCGCCGCGACCAATTTGATCAAACGCCTGGTTGGCCTCGGCCTGTTCCAGACGTCGATCATCTTGTTCTACATTTCTTTGTCGAGAATTGATGGCGGCACGGCGCCGATCTTGTTTGGCAAAGACTATGGCAAGAACAAAAGCCACGACAAAGAAGAGGGCTACGGCACAGAAGGCGCTAGCTATGAAGGCTCCGATGCCGCTCATGGTGGCTACGATGGCGGTCATGGCGGCGGCTCAGAAGGGCTGGAGAATGTCTACTCTAATCCGTTGCCACACGTTCTCATGCTAACAGCGATTGTGGTTGGTGTTGCAACCCTGGCGGTGGGTCTCGCCATCATTGTTCGAATTCGCGAAGCCTATGGCACGGTCGAGACCGATGAAATTCGCGCCATGGATCTAGAAGTCGCGATTTCTGAAGCCGCAGCGCAAGCAGAAGAAAGCGGGGCAGGGACCGCATGATCGAAATGATCTCCTCCATGGTGCCCGCGGACATGGCGGCACACGCACCTGCGCTGCTGATTGTAGCGCCGATGTTGCTCGCACCCGTCGCGGCCTTCATGCCGAACGGACGTTTGGCTTGGATCCTTAGCATTATTGCGACCGGCTTTGCTTTGCTGATGGCCATCACTCTGGTTTCGCAAGTGAGATCGATCGAAGGCGGTGCCGTTCTGTCCTATGCGATGGGCGGATGGACGCCAGATGCGGGCATCGAATTCCGTATCGATGCTTTGAACTCCATGGTCTTGCTCCTGGTCAGCACTATCGGGTTTTTGGCCGCAATCTTCAGCTGGCCGAGCGTTCAAGCAGAGATCCGCGAAGCCAAGCGCGCGATGTTCTTTGCGGCCTATTTGGTCTGCTTTACTGGCCTTTGCGGCGTGGCGTCGACTGGCGACGCGTTCAACCTGTTTGTGTTCCTCGAGATTAGCTCCATCGCGACCTATGTCTTAGTCGCGCTAGGCGCCAGCCGCGATCGCCGCGCGCTTCCAGCTGCCGGTAATTATCTTCTCTTAGGAACGATTGGCGCGTCCTTCTTCGTTGTCGGCGTTGGCTTCCTCTACGGTGCGACGGGCACGCTCAACATGGCAGAACTCGCCATTCGCTTGCAGCCGCTGCAGGGCAATAAGGCGGTTCTCGCGGGCTATGCGTTTATTTTTGTGGGCCTCGGCATCAAAGCAGCCATGTTCCCGCTGCACCAATGGCTGCCAAACGCCTATGCCTATAGCCCGAGCTTCGTCACCATGTTCTTGGCGGCAACCGCCACCAAGGTTGCGATCTATGCGCTGGTCCGCTTCCTGTTCACTGTCTTTGGTTTGGAGTTCTCATTCGAGGGCTCAACGCTGATCTGGATCCTAATGCCGATGGGGATCGCGGCGATGATTGCGTGTTCGTTCCAGGCCGTGTTCCAAACCGACGTTCGTCGGACGCTGGCTTATTCATCGGTGGCCCAAGTGGGGTACATGTTGCTCGGCGTTTCGATTGGCACCGCTGCAGGCGTGTCGGCGGGCATGTTCCATCTCGTCAATCACGCGCTCATCAAGGGTGCGCTGTTTATGGCGCTCGCGGGCGTGGTTCTCACGTATCAGGGCACCAGTCTGAACGATTTCAAAGGCCTGGGCCGCTCCGCGCCTTGGACTATGACCGCCTTTGCCATTGGCGCGGTTTCGCTGATTGGCGTCCCGCTCACAGCCGGCTTCCAATCGAAATATGCGCTCGTCTCGGCTCTGTTCGAGCATGGCTGGTGGTGGGCGGTGGCTGTAGTCATGTTCTCCAGCTTGCTGGCTGTGGTCTATATGGGCCGCATTCTCGAAGCAGTGTTCTTCCGCGCGCCGATCAATCCCAATAAGAGACGCAAAGAAGCGCCGCTATTGATCTTGGTTCCACTTTGGATCTTGGCCGTCGCAAACATTTGGGTGGGTGTACAAGGCGGCTTCGTTGCTGGCCTTGCAGATGATGCGGCAGCATCCTTGTTTATCGGAGGTGGGTCATGAGTGGTGAGATGGCCATTGCCGCAGCCCTATTGCTGCCACTTCTGATTTGCGCGGGCATTTGGCTTGCCGGTCGTATTCCTGATCTGCGCGAAGGGGTGACCCTTCTTGGTGCCGCGGGTCTCTTCGCAGTTGCAATTGTGATTGCGAGCATGGTGTCCGCCGGCCAAGCGCCTGAGCTGAGCCTCGGCGAAGCTGTGCCTGGGCTGGAATTCGCGTTCAAGGCCGAGCCGTTGGGGGCGCTCTTTGCGCTCGTTGCGAGCGGCCTTTGGATCGTCAACAGCTTCTATTCGATCGGCTATATGCGCGGCAATCGCGAGCGCAATCAGACCCGGTTCTATATGTGTTTTGCCATCGCGCTGTTCGGGGCTATGGGCGTTGCGCTATCAGCGAACTTGTTCACGCTGTTCGTGTTCTACGAGATCCTGACCCTGTCGACCTATCCTTTGGTGGCGCACAAGGGCGACGCCAATGCGCAGCGGGGCGCACGGATCTATTTGATGACGCTGCTCGGCACCTCGATTGGCTTCCTTCTGGTTGCCGTGATCTGGACAGGTGCGCTCGCAGGAAGCTTAGACTTCGTGCCTGGTGGACTGCTGCAGCAGGCTGAAGGCCTTACACCGGTAGTCGCGAGTGCCTTGCTTCTCCTGTTCGCGTTCGGCGTTGGTAAAGCGGCGCTGATGCCGTTCCATTTCTGGCTGCCAAACGCCATGGTCGCCCCGACGCCGGTGTCGGCTCTGCTGCATGCTGTGGCGGTTGTGAAGGCCGGTGTGTTCACGATCCTCAAAGTCGCGATCTACATTTTCGGCGAAGAAATCCTCAATGCGACGGCGTCGCGTGAGTTCATACTTGGCGTGGCTTGTTTCACCATTGTCGTTGCCTCTTTGGTGGCGATGACAAAGGACAATCTAAAAGCACGCTTGGCCTATTCGACGGTCGCTCAGCTCGCTTACGTGACCTGTGGCGCAATGCTCGCAGACCCAGCTGGGTTCATGGGTGGATCGCTGCAAATCGCGGCTCACGCTGTCGGCAAGATTACGCTCTTCATGTGCGCTGGTGCCATTTATGTCGCAACGGGACTCACCAATATCTCGGATATGAGAGGGCTTGGTCGGCGAATGCCGCTGGTCTTTATCGCCTTCTTTATCGCCTCATTGTCGATTATTGGCATTCCACCGCTCGCGGGCGATTGGCCGAAATATGAGCTGATGCAAGGGGCTGCGGACGCCGATTTGGACTATGTCCCGATCATCCTCATCGTCTCGTCCCTGTTGAATATCGCGTACTTGCTCCCGATCCCGATCCTGGCCTTGATGCCGCCGCCGGGAACGCCCGAGCCGGCACCGTATAAGCGTCCAGGTGGTGCTCCGATGCTGACTGTAGCGGCCCCATGTTTTACCGCCATTCTCTGTTTCCTTATGTTCTTCACAGTGGGACCGATCTCGGAATTCCTCGAACCCGCGACCGGTGAACGCATTCCGACAGCTTACATGACGACCGGAGGTGCTCCATGACCCTTCCTCCAGAACGCGATTCCAGCGGACGCTTCGTGAAGCCCGAACCAGATGAGCCGATGAACCCGTCCAATGACGACGTGCATCCGCTGTCCAAACTGCTCTTCGGTTGGGTCGAGTCGCCCCGCACGCCTTTGCTTTTGCTGATCTTGGTGATCCTGATTTCGGTCGGATTGATCGTCATCGATCTTGGCGTGAATCGTCATGAGTATCTCGATTTCGCAAACGCGACCGGATTCTATGCGATCTGGGGCTTCGCGGCCTTCGCCATTGCTGTGCTGTCGGGATGGCCGCTCGGCAAGCTGTTGCGCCGCGATGAAGACTATTATGGCGAAGCCGATACGACGCCGCAGGATGTGGAGTCAGAACAGTGAGTGGCTTGCTTGGACAGATTAATCCAGGCCTGATCCTGGTGCTCGTGGGCTTCATTGGTTGCCTCGTGCCGGTGCGCCGTGTGCGTCAGGCCTTGATGGTCGGTACACCGGTTGTAGCGATGCTGCTCTTGGCGCTAGCAGAGCGCGGAACGGATCTCGCGACCGCTTCCGTGCTTGGCATCGAAATGGTGCTCTACAAGGTTGATAGCCTCTCTTTCATCTTCGGCTTGGCCTTCCTCATCGCCTCGTTCTTGAACGCGGTGTACGCGCTGCATACCGATGACCGCCTGCAAGATGGAATGGCGCTCGCCTATGCTGGCGCGGCCGTCTCCGCGACCTTTGCGGGCGACCTGATGACCCTGTTTATTTTCTGGGAGATTACAGCGGTCAGCTCAGTCTTCTTGATCTTGAGGGCAGGCACCAAGGCGGCTTACCAGGCAGCGATGCGCTATCTTGGCGTGCAAATCTTCTCGGGCGTCTTGCTCTTGGATGGTCTGGCTTACGTCTATAAATCGACGGGCAGCCTGTCTTTGGATGCGTTTACAAGCTTCGATCAGCCCGGCGCGAAATTCATTTTCGTCGCTTTCGCGATCAAAGCCGCGTTCCCATTCCTGCACAATTGGCTGCAGGATGCTTATCCAAAAGCGACTGTGGTCGGGGCGGTTGTCTTGTCGGCCTTTACGACCAAACTCGCCGTCTATGCCTTTGCACGTATGTTTCCTGGCTTTGAGGTCCTGATTTGGATCGGGGCGGTGATGACTGTGTTCCCAGTTTTCTTTGCGGTTATCGAAAACGATTTGCGCAAAGTTCTGTCTTACTCGCTGAACAACCAACTTGGCTTCATGATCTGCGCGATTGGCATCGGCACGCCGCTGGCGCTCAATGGCGCTGCGGCGCACGCCTTTGCCCACATCATCTATAAAGGCCTGCTTTTCATGAGCATGGGCGCTGTGCTCTACCGCGTCGGAACGGCGAAAGCCAGCGAGCTTGGCGGCCTCTATAAGTCGATGCCGTGGACGACCATATTCTGTATTATCGGTGCCGTCTCGATTTCAGCCTTCCCGCTCTTCTCTGGCTTCGTCGCCAAAGCCATGACTATGAGTGCGGTGGCCACGGAAGGCTATGTGATTGTCTGGCTGATGCTGCTCTTTGCGTCCGCGGGTGTGTTGGAGCACTCGGGCATCAAAATCCCGTATTTCACTTTCTTCGGACATGATAGCGGCATACGCGTCAAAGAGGCGCCGTTTAATATGCTGCTCGCCATGGGCATGGCGGCGTTCATCTGTATCGCCATCGGTCTGCCGACCATTGGCGGGTTTGGATATGGTTGGCTGTATAACATGCTGCCTTGTACCGTTACGGCGCCTGCAGATGTCTGTCTCGCCTCCGGCGCGGAGATCAAGCCGTACAAGCCTTACACGCTCGACCACATCCTGACGCAGATGCAGCTCCTGATGTTGGCTGTACTCGCCTTCATGTTGCTCAAGCGGTTCGGTCTCTATCCACCAGAAAAACCAGGCACCATTCTCGACACCGATTGGCTGTATCGCAAACCAGGCTTCGGCGCAGTGAAGTGGGCGGGCACCGTCTGGGGCAAGGCCGGTCCGGCAATGACCGCATTTGCCGCTCGGATCGGCGCGCGAACCTTCGAACAGATTGAGACGACGTTCAGTCCGCGCGGAGCATTGGCGCGCGGTGGCCTGACCAATTCCATGGCCATGTGGTCTGCTGTATTGCTTGGCATTGTGATGCTGATCGTCTTGCTGGCGAGCTAAGTGTCAGTTTGGTTAAAACTGTAATATTTATTACAGGGCCAGCAAACGAAGCCCGATTTACATAAGCAAAGCCTTCCAACAGGCGATCAGCATGTCGGAAACTTCTTATACAGAATATGCATTTTGATATTTACTCTTGTCGCGGCGACACAGTATATCGGCGCGAGTACTAAGGGGAAATATTAATATGAGCGAAGAACTCGATCGCGAATTCGCGACTTCTGGCGCGATAATGGAGTTCGCATCTGATATTGTATCAGCTTATGTGAGCAACAATGCTGTTCAAAGTGGAGAGCTTGCTAACCTTATTCGCGAGGTCCACGCCACGCTTTCTGCACTGGATAATGACGCGCCAAACGGGGACGCAAGAAAGCCGGCCGTCCCGATTAAAAAGTCGATCACGGACGAATTTCTGATCTGCCTAGAGGATGGCAAAAAGTTCAAATCGCTCAAGCGGCACTTGCGGTCGAAGTACGGGCTCAGCCCAGAAGAGTATCGCGAGAAGTGGGGGCTTCCATATGACTATCCTA
>CAYNUI010000048.1:0-13234 GCA_964400185.1 uncultured Hyphomonas sp. | reverse complement strand
AGCGCGCCGACGGGCATGATTTTGAAGCCGGTTACGACAACCGCGATGGCAGCGCCTGCCGCAACATCTCTGGCGACCGGAGCCGTCGGCCTTGCCTCAAACGTCGTCAAAGCGCCTGCTAAGCCGATCCGGATTGCGTCCGTCCAGACACAGAAGCCTGCCGCGACTGGTAAACCACTCACCCTTAGCCGCGTGAATGTGAATCGCGATGCGACGATGAGTGAAGAGCGCGGCCTTGCCGGCATCTATATGGATGGCTTTGAAGGCCAGCCGACCGCCAATGGCGAAATATTCGACGAGACGGCCATGAGCGCAGCGCACCCGAGCCTGCCTTTGCCGAGCCTCGTGCAAGTTATCAATGAGGATAATGGCCGCGAAGTTGTGGTTCGCGTGAATGATCGCGGCCCGTTCGACGGCAAGCGTATTCTCGAAGTCTCACCCCGTGCGGGGACTGTGCTCGGTATGTCACAAGGTGCCTCAGCGAATGTTCGCGTACGTTACTTGGGGCCAGCGCCCGTGAAACAAGTCGAAGACGGTTTTGCCGCGACCAAGGTTGAGGATGATGTCCTGCCGCCAATCGCTGCGCCAACCGTGCTTGCCGGTGCTGCGACAGCGCCAGTGTCAGCCCCTGATTTCGAGCCATCGCTGCCTGTCGCTGAATATAGCAATCCTGGTCCAGCGCCGGTCACCACGCCACAGGTGATGACACCACAAGTCAACACGGTGCGTATTTCGAGCCCTGTCGCTGCGAACAATGTGTTTATTCAGGCGGGTGCCTTTGCCGACATTTCAAACGCGCAGCGCCTGACCAACGCGCTTGGCCGCGGGCACTCGGTTGAGATTGAAGAGGCCCGCGTCAATGGCGGAGACTTTTTCCGGGTCTTGATTGGTCCGTTCCCAGATCGCGCTGCCGCTGAGCTCTATCGCGCGCAATTGTCCAATGCGGGCATTGTCGATGGGTTCCTGACCCAACGCTAAAGCCCCCGCGCTGTAAAGATTGACCTTCGTCACGAACTGGCCCTTTTTCTTCTGCAGAAAAAGGGTCAATTTTTTAGACGAAAAAGGACGATCTCCATGTCAGTTTGGCGCGGTCTTCTATTAGCTCTCTCATTGGCCGTGGCGCCCGTTTTCGCGCAAGCGCAAATCATTGAAACGGATGCCGACTATGCCGTGATCATGGATCATGAGACGGGCGAGATCCTGTGGTCCAAAGATGCCGATACCCCGATGGTTCCAGCCTCAATGACCAAGATGATGACGGCCTATTTTGTGTTCGACCTCATCGAACAAGGTGAGATCACTCTAGAAGACACGATCGAAGTCAGTGCAGACGCTTGGCGTCGGGGGGGATTTCCATCCGGCACCTCAACCATGGGCCTCAGCCCAAAGGAACGTCCGACGGTGGAGCAGTTGCTGCACGGTCTGATCATCATGTCGGGCAATGATGCGTGTATTGTGCTCGGGGAGGGGATTGCCGGGTCAGAAGAAGCCTTCGCCCGGCAAATGACCGAGCGTGCGCATGAGCTTGGCCTCTCAACCGTCAATTTCGTCAACGCAACTGGCCTGGAAGGCGAGGGGCATGTGGTTTCGGCCGCAGATCTCGCCCGTTTGGCGCGGCTGATCATTTCGGACTTCCCGCAATATTATTCCTGGTACAGCAAAAGCGAGTATACGTGGGGGCGTTACACGCAGGCCAATCGCAACCCGCTCCTCGGTACGATGGACGGCGCCGATGGTCTGAAAACGGGTCATTTAGATGAGTCTGGTTATGGCCTCACCGCGTCTGCTGTGCGGGATGGCAAACGGCGGATCATCGTGATCAACGGATTGCCGAGCAAGCAAGCGCGCGCGCAAGAAGCCGAACGGTTGATGCGCATGGCCTTCAGCGCGTTTGAGACTCGCACAATCGAAGGTGGTGACAAACGTCTCGCCGAACTCGATGTTTGGATGGGCGATCGCCGCACCGTCGGGGTGCGTCTCGCGACGAGCGCCGATGTAACGGCGCACAAGCGCGCGTTCGCAAAGGGCAAGTCTGAGATTGTCTATGACAGACTGATCGAAGCGCCGATCGCAGTGGGCGATGAGATCGCAACGCTGATCGTCACCATTGAAGGTAAGGACCCGATTGAGCTACCTCTGGTGGCGAGCGAAGATGTGGCTCGCCTCGGCTTTGTCGGTAAAGCGATTGAGGGGCTGAGCCGGATGATGGACGGAGGCGCGTAGCAGTCTTGGGCACACCGGGGCGTTTCATCACGCTGGAAGGCGGAGAGGGCGGTGGAAAATCGACCCTCATTGCAGGCTTGCGCGAGGCTTTGGAAACGCGCGGGCATGAGGTCATTGTGACCCGTGAACCCGGTGGAACGCCGCTCGCTGAAGACGTACGCACGCTCGCATTGATGCCGCCTGAGGGCGAATTTTGGTCGCCCTTAGCGCATGCGCTCCTGATGAATACCGCGCGCGAAGATCATTTGCGTAAATTGATCCGGCCTGCCTTGGCGGACGGCAAATGGGTGCTGTGTGATCGCTTTGCGGATTCGACCCTGGTCTATCAATCGATTGATGGTGTTGATCTCGATCGCCTCCGCCAAATCCAAGACATCGTGGTTGGCGACACGCGCCCGGATCTCACTTTGATATTGGATGCCGACCCAGCCGATTTGCTGGACCGGCGACAAGCGCGCGCAGTCAGCGATGTGTTTGAAGACAAGGACCTCAGCTTTCACCGAAAAATCCGGGATGGGTTTGTTGCAATTGCCGAGGCCGAGCCAGAGCGCTGTCTTCTGATCGATGCGCTGCAGAGCCCGGAACAGGTGCTCGCCGCGGCGCTCAAAGCCATTGACGCTCGACTGGTGACGTCGTGAGCGCGGCCTTTCCACTGCTGGGGCACACGACCCCGGAAGCGCGTTTTATGGCAGCGAAAGAGTCCGGGCGATTGCATCATGCTTGGATCCTGCAAGGGCCATCAGGGATTGGAAAGTCGATCTTTGCCAAACGCCTCGCTGGATTGATGCTGGGGGCGGCGGGGACCGATGCACCTGCCGACGACAAGACGATGCAGCTCGTGCTCTCCGGCGGACATCCGGATCTCAAATGGGTCGAGCTTGGTCTCAACGAAAAAGGCAAGCTGCGCCAAGACATTACTGTCGATCAAATCCGTGAACTCAATCAATTCTTCGCCTTGCGTCCAGCTATGGCCGGGTGGCGGATCGGTGTGATTGATGCGCTGGACGAGATGAATGTATCCGGCATGAACGCGCTACTTAAAACGCTTGAAGAACCCCCTAACAATGCGCTGCTTTTGCTGATCTCGCATGGAACGCAGCCCGTCTTGCCGACCATTCGCTCACGCTGCCAAGTCTTACGGCTCTATCCCTTGGGCGACGAGGATACCAAGGCGGTCCTGGCCGACGCTGATTGCGATACGGAACTGGCGCTGGATCTTGCCAATGGTCGCCCGGGTTATGGGCTCGCATTAGCGCAAACTGGCGGCGCAAAAGCTGTACAAACCGCGCGGGCGCTGCTGCGTAATGTCAGGAAACCCGCTGGCGGGGTGGTGTCTGCCGCGCTGACCAGTGCTGTGGTCGATGAAGGCTCATTGCGAGCGTTCACGGATACATTGCTGAGCTGGGTGGCTGAGAAGGCCGAAAGCGAGGCAAAGCTCGCACCGACTTGGCTTGCAATGCATGAGGTCCGGGCGACGGCGGATGAGTTTAATCTCACCCCGCTCCAGACTGCGACGAAGCTCTTCGCCACCTTGCAAGACGGTGTGAAGGCTGTAAGCGCCTAATCCCATGTTTGATACGCACGTTAATTTGCACGCCGAGGCGTATGAAGAAGACTTAGACGAGGTCTTGGTTCGAGCCCGCGAAGCTGGCGTGTCGCGCATGCTCGCCATCTGCGAGCGCTTAGACAGCTTTCCACGCGTGAAAGCCATCGCCGACCAAAATGCGGACATTTGGTGCAGTGTTGGAACCCATCCCCACCACGCCAAAGATTTTACCGATACGGTCGCATCGGATCTCGTCACACGCGCCAACGATCCCAAAGTCGTCGCGATTGGCGAAACGGGGATGGACTTGCATTATGGCTACAGCCCGCAAGACCAGCAAGAGGCGAGCTTCAGAACCCACATCACGGCTGCACGCGAGACCGGCTTGCCGCTTATTGTGCACACGCGTGAGGCAGATGATCTGACCGCAGACATCCTGGAAGATGAAACGGCGAAGGGCGCGTTTCCGATCCTGCTTCACTGCTACACAGGTGGCCCCGACCTCTGCCAGCGCGGCCTCGCCCTTGGGGCCTACGTTTCGGTCTCGGGCATCCTCTCATTTAAGAGCGCCAAAGACGTCCGCGCGGTGATCAAGGACGTGCCGCTAGACCGTGTGATCTTGGAAACGGATTGTCCTTATCTCACGCCCATGCCTTATCGCGGGCGACGCAATGAGCCGTCCTATTTGCCTTATGTGGCCGACGCCCTGGCGGATCTGCACGGGCTTTCTCGCGAGGAAGTGGGTGCGATGTGTGAGGCCAATTCACTAAAGCTGTTCAGTAAGATTTCATGAGTGATCGCCGGATCAAACTGACCCTGCTCGGGACAGGATCCTCAGGCGGGGTTCCGCGCGTCGGCGGCGACTGGGGCGCCTGTGATCCCAGCGAGCCTAAGAACCGGCGGCGGCGCTGCTCGGCCTTGGTGGAAACGTGGGATACGAACACGCCAGACGAGCGCACGACTGTCCTGATCGACACCTCCCCAGACATGCGCGAGCAAATGCTTGATGCAGGCGTGACACGGCTCGACGCTGTTCTGTTCTCGCATGATCACGCCGACCAGACCCATGGCATTGATGATGTCCGGCCTCTGGTCATACGCGCGCGGGCGCAAATCAAAGCCTATATGGATGCGGCGACACACGAGACGCTGTTCAAGAAGTTTCGATATGCCTTTGAGGGTCATGGCGGTTATCCGCCGATCTTTGACCTCCAGCCGCGTATGGCCGCTTATCAGCCGCTTCGCCTCGACGGCCCAGGTGGGGGTTTGGATGCACTGCCGCTCGACCAAGAGCACGGGCGCATTCGCTCGCTCGGCTTTCGATTTGGCGATGTTGCTTACTGCAATGACGTCAATGCGCTGCCGGAGGAGACGTTCGCGCAGCTCGAAGGTCTAGACTTGCTGGCGATTGATGCGCTTCGGTATTCCCCGCACCCGACCCATGCCCATCTTGAGCGTACATTGGAATGGATCGATCGCTTGCGCCCTAAGCGGACCGTGCTCACCAATATGCATGTCGACCTCGACTATCAGACATTGCTCAAGGAGCTGCCCGACGGCGTTGAGCCGGGCTTTGACGGTTGGGTCTATGAGGGTGCGCTTTAGGGCGCGTCAGTGAGCGAACGGACCATTTTGCCGACCGCACCATAATCTGTCTTGCCGGTACCGAGCACAGGCACTTCATCGACGTGATAGACTTTGCGAGGGACAGACAGTTCTGACACGCCATGCGACTGGCACCAGGCCAAGAGCGCGCTTCGGTCGGCATCTTTCGCGGTGGAGAGCAAGATTACTTGCTCGCCTTTGCGTGGATCCGGGATGGCGGCGGCGGCGTGCATATCATCCGGCCATATCGCGCTCGCGCAATTTTCGACCACGGCCAGTGACACCATCTCGCCGCCAATCTTCGCGAAGCGTTTGACCCGGCCCATGATGCGGATGCAGTCATCCTCATCCATGACGCAAATGTCGCCCGTATCATGCCAGCCGTCCTGCAGTGGCTCGATCACGCCGGGCGCCGACGAGCGCATATAGCCGAGCATAATGTTTGGGCCGCGAATGCGCAGCTTGCCACCTTCTTCGATGCCTTCAACCGGGAGGAGCTCATACTCCATGTCGGCCATCAGGCGGCCGACCGTGCCCGGCTTGTTAAATTCCATCTGGTTGGCAGCCACGACGGGCGACGCTTCGGTGGCGCCATAGCCTTCGAGGATCTCAATATCGAACTTTTTACGGACAAAGGCGCGGGTCTCATCGCGGACCCGTTCAGCGCCGCAGACTGCTAATCGAACCGAGTCGAGCGCGCCTTCCTTAGCGACGCGGGCATACTGGCCGATAAACGTATCAGTGGCGAGCAAGATGGTAGAGCCGGTCTCTTCAATCCGTCCGGCAATCTCGCGCGGCTGGAGCGGGCTTGGATGGAAAACAGCGCGCACGCCAGCAATCAATGGCAGGATCGCGCCAACCGTTAGACCGAAACAGTGGAAGGTCGGTAATGGGTTGAACACGCTATCCGTTTTTGGGTCGAGCCCAATATGCGCCCGCACTTGTTCAACATTGGCGACGATATTGTGATGCGAGAGGACGACGCCTTTCGGCTCGCCTTCTGTGCCGGAGGTAAACAGCACAACGCCCGGCTTTTTGTGGTTCTGACTGCGATGGAACAGTCCCGGAAAGACCGGTCCCAGACCGCCCGCGACTTTGTCCATCAAACCAAGGCTTTCGCGGACATCTTCGAGATAGATAAACTCCGCAACATCGCTCAGCTCTTCGATCAGGGCTTCCAAGCCACCCAGTTCGACAAATTTGTGCGCGGTTACGATCTTGGTGATCTTCCCCGCTTTCATGGCGGATTTGATGTTCGCCGAGCCAGCCGTGAAGTTCAGCATCGCTGGCAGACGGCCAGACGCAAGCACGGCGCAAAACGCGATCACTGCGCCCGCTCCGGTGGGCAGCATGATGCCCACCGTCTCGTCTTTATTGAACTTTTTGCCGAGCGCTGAGCCGAGGGCAAACGCCCCGCGTAAAACGGTCTTATAGTCGACCTCTGTACCGTCGCCGTCGACGATCGCGACTTTCTTACCGCCGAACTCTTTGGCGGCGCGAATGATCGCGGAGAAAATGTCTGATTTGGCGCGTCCGGCGCGCCATTCGAGTGGGGCAGGGATCGTTGTGTCAGTCATGTCAGGACTATGCTCTGAAGTCTTAATTGTTTGCAACAAAGTGTCACAGTTGGTGAGCGAAGCAAGTGTTTCCGGCGCGGCATGCGAGATTGCAGCAGGAGCTATGCCCCTCTGCGGCTTGCAGTTTCTCGCGTTCCAGCCCATTTAGAGCCCATGGCCACGCTGATCGACAACAAGCCTCAATACCGGCATCCGGAAAAGCGGAATCGCCCGGACACGCCCATCCTGCGCAAGCCGGAATGGATACGTGTGAAAGCGCCGACCTCTAAGGGCTATGCGGAAACCCGTGAGATTGTGAAATCCAAAGGCTTGGTCACCGTCTGCGAAGAGGCGGGCTGTCCGAACATTGGCGAGTGCTGGGATAAAAAGCACGCCACGATGATGGTCATGGGCGATACCTGCACGCGGGCCTGTTCGTTCTGCAATGTGATCACCGGTAAGCCTGCGCCACTTGATTTGGATGAGCCGCGCCGGGTTGGTCAGGCCGTGGCTGAAATGGGCCTCGAACATGTCGTTATCACCTCGGTTGACCGAGATGATCTCGACGATGGCGGCGCGATGCATTTTGTTCATACAATCAATGCCATTCGCGAGGCTTCGCCAGGCACGACGATTGAGATCCTGACGCCGGACTTTCTGCGCAAAGACGGCTGGGAAGCAAAAGTCATCGACGCCAGACCAGACGTTTTCAATCACAATCTAGAAACCGTGCCGCGACTTTATCTGTCAATCCGGCCTGGCGCGCGCTATTTCCATTCGCTGCGCCTGCTTGAAAAAGTCAAAGAGCGCGACCCCTCTCAGTTCACCAAGTCTGGCCTGATGGTCGGCCTTGGCGAGAGCAAAGAGGAAGTTATGCAGGTCATGGATGATATGCGGTCTGCTGGCATCGATTTCCTGACGATCGGCCAGTACCTGCAGCCGACCCGCAAGCACGCTGCCGTCGACCGCTATGTTAGTCCGGATGAATTCTCGGCCTATGAAGAGATCGCGCGCGCCAAGGGCTTCCTCATGGTCTCGGCGTCTCCGCTGACCCGGTCCAGCTATCATGCGGGCGAGGACTTTGCGCGCCTGCGCGCCGCTCGCGAGGCTCAGCTCGGGGTCGATGCCTAGAGTTTCAGAACAAGTGCTCATCCCGCACACCGCGGAAAACTTGTACGAACTCGTGCGAGACATTCGCCGCTATCCGGAATTTATCAAATGGATCACAGGGATCTCCGTGTCGGAAGAGCAGGGCGATGCCACCAGCCACTATTCCTGCCTCGGCACCGCGTCGGTTACCTTCCAAGGATTCAATGAGCGCTTTTCCACCTTCGTCGAGGGCGACCCAGCCGCCCGGAGGATTGAAGTACGCTTGAAGGACGGTCCATTCCGCCATTTGCGCAATCGTTGGCAATTTGACCCGCGCGAGGATGGCCGCACGCGGGTCCATTGTTTTATCGACTACGAGTTCAAAAACCCGGTCTTGCGGGTTCTGGCACGGACCAATTCTCGGCTCGCCGCCGAACTCATCATAGATTCGTTCCGAGCCGAAGCTGATCGCCGTTTTCCGCGCGTTGGCGTTTAGGCGCGGAGCCGCTCATCGGCTGCAATCGTTGAGGCGATGAAACCGCCGCCAAGAATACGAGTCGAACCATTTGCGTCATAGAGCACGCTGGCCTGGCCCCGCGCGACACCTTCTTCCGGATGATCGAACCAGACAGCGGGGACGCCATTGTGCAGTCCAAGTCGTCCGGGGGCGGGCTCGCGGGTCGAGCGCACGCGTACCAAGACGGGCTCCCCGCGTTCGCAGGCCTCTTCTAGCGTGCCGTCGCCCAACCAGTTGAGCTCTTCCATGGTCAATCCCGCCGTCAGCAAGGCCTCGCGTGGCCCCACGACAACTTGTCGGGCAGGGGCGTCAATCTTCACAACAAAAAGCGGCTCACCCGTCGCGACACCGAGGCCACGGCGCTGACCGATCGTGTAGTGGATTACTCCGTTATGCTCGCCCAGCACGCGGCCATCAAGGTGGACGATCTCGCCGCCCCGTCCGGAGCCCGGGCGCAGTTTCTCCACCACGGTGGCGTAAGAGCCTTCGGGGACAAAACAAATATCTTGGCTATCTGGTTTGGCCGCGACGGGCAGATCAAAATGATCCGCGAGTTCACGCACTTGCGTTTTAGGAAGATCGCCCAACGGGAAGCGAACATAGTCTAATTGCTCTTTGGTGGTGGCAAAGAGGAAATAGGATTGATCGCGGCTCGCGTCCGCGGCGCGATGAAGTTCAGGTTCCAATGTGCCGTCCTCGCGGCGGATATAGTGACCCGTCGCCAGGCAATCCGCGCCAAGGTCTTTGGCGGTCCGGAGTAGGTCGGAGAATTTCACCGTTTGATTGCAGCGAATGCACGGGATCGGCGTCGCACCTGAAAGATAGGTGTCGGCAAAGTCTTCCATGACTTGCTCTTTGAACCGGCTCTCATAGTCGAGGACATAATGCGGGATGCCTATTTGGTCGGCGACATTGCGCGCATCGTGAATGTCTTGGCCGGCGCAACACGCGCCTTTTTTCTCGATGGCCGCGCCATGGTCATATAGCTGCAGCGTAATCCCAATCACCTCATACCCGCGCGCGGCCAAGAGGGCGGCGACCACAGACGAGTCGACGCCGCCAGACATGGCTGCGACCACACGGGTCTCAGAGGGAGGTTTGGCAAAGCCAAGCGCGTTTACGGCGCCAGCAACAGGATCAGGTTCGCGCGCGGTGAGCGCGGTAAGGTCAGTCATTCTCGTCTCCAAACGGGTTCAAGGCCCGAAGCAGTTGCCCCGATATAGGGTGGACGGGCTGACTTGTCAGCGGTATCTCGGCAGCCCTCAAATATTCTAGAAAGCCGGTTCTATGTTTGGCCTGTTTGAGCGTTTGCTCGATCCATTCCCGGCGACTCGCTTAGGCGAACCGCCAAAAGGTCTTTGGCCTTTTGTTCGACACTATGTGTCGGACGCTTGGTTGTGGCTGGTCATCATGACCTTGTTGTCCGCCATGATCGCTATTGGCGAGGTCATGCTGTTCGGCTTCATGGGCTGGATCGTGGATTGGCTGGCTTCATCAGATCCCGAAACGTTTTGGAGTGAGCATGGCCGCGATGTGATCCTGATGGGGATCGTCGTCATTTTGGTCTTGCCGGTCTGTCAGTTGCTCTGGGATCTCGTGGCTCATCAGGGCCTCATGGGCAATCTGCCGATGAGCGCACGCTGGCGCATGCATACTTATCTACTCGGACAATCCATGGATTTCTACGCCAATGAGTATGCTGGCCGGGTTGCGGCCAAGGTCATGCAGTCGGCTCTCGCTGTGCGCGAAGTGATGATGAAAGTCCTCGACGTCTTCGTTTATGTCGCGGTCTTTTTCGGCACCATGTTGGTCTTGGTGGCCAGTATGGATCTTCGGCTGGCTGCGCCGCTCGCGATCTGGATGGTCGCGTACGGCGTCATGACTTGGTACTTTGTCCCACGCTTAACCAAGGTCTCGGAAGAGCAGGCCGATGCCCGCTCAGCGATGACGGGTCGGATCGTCGACAGTTATACGAACATTGCAACGGTGAAGCTGTTCGCTCATGCCGGGCGCGAAGAAGCTTATGCGCGGAATAGCATGCGCAGCTTTCTGGGCACGGTGTATCACCAGATGCGGCTGGCTACGGGTTTCCATTTTTTCGTCGCGTTGAACAATGCCGTCGCGGTCATACTCGTGAGCGCGATTGGCATTTGGTACTGGCATCAAGGGGACATCTCACCAGGGGCATTCGCCATCGCACTTGGTCTGGTGCTGCGCATTATTGGCATGTCGCAATGGGTCATGTGGGAAGTCTCACATTTGTTCGAGAATATCGGCGTTGTGTTCGATGGTATGAACATGATGGCCAAGCATCGTGCCGTCGAAGACGAAGCTGACGCGCCGTCGCTTGTGGTTGAGCATGGCGAAGTCCGGTTCGATGCGGTCGGATTCCACTACGGACTGGATCGCAGCGTGATCGAGGACTTTAGCCTCACCGTGGCGCCCGGTGAAAAGGTCGGCTTAGTCGGTCGCTCTGGGGCGGGCAAATCAACGCTCGTCAACTTGTTGCTGCGCTTCTACGACGTGGAACAGGGCCAGGTCCAAATTGATGGCCAAGATGTTCGCAGCGTGAGCCAGGACTCCTTGCGTGAGAATATCGGCATGGTCACCCAAGACACGTCGCTCTTGCATCGAAGTCTGCGTGAGAATGTTGCCTATGGCCGCCCCGGCGCCAGCGAAGAAGATATTTGGCAAGCGCTGCGGCGGGCCAATGCAGACAGCTTTATCAATGATCTTCGAGATCAGGATGGTCGCGTTGGGCTCGATGCGCACGTGGGGGAGCGAGGCGTCAAACTCTCAGGTGGGCAAAGACAGAGGATCGCGATTGCGCGAATGTTTTTGAAAAATGCGCCGATACTGGTCCTGGACGAAGCCACATCTGCGCTTGATTCAGAGGTGGAAGCTGCGATCCAGCAACATCTGTTGGCGCTGATGGACGGCAAAACCGTGATCGCCATTGCACACCGTCTTTCGACCATATCACAAATGGATCGGCTGGTTGTGATCGATGAAGGTCGGATCATCGAACAAGGTAGGCACGAAAGCTTGATTGAGTCTGGCGGGCTCTACGCAGAGCTTTGGGCGCGACAGTCCGGCGGATTTATCGATGCGGAAACAGTGACCCCGGCGGCTGAATAAGCCGCCGAGGACTTTTTGGTTACGCCTTAAAGAACGGTCGGTCACCGGCGACGGTGACGCGCTCCATGATTCGGATGTTCGGGAAATAGTCGCTAGCCGCATAATGCTGGCAGGCGCGATTGTCCCAGAAGGCGAGAGACCCTGGGGCCCAACGGAACCGGCACTGATACTCGGGCAACCAAGCGCGGCGATAGAGATAGTTGAGGAGCTCATCGCTCTCCTCGCGATCCATGCCGACAATGTAATCGGTGAAAGCGATATTGACGTACAGCCCGCGCTCACCAGTTTCTGGGTGCGTGCGGATGACGGGATGTTCTTGCGGCGGGAATTTCTCGTGCAAGGCGGAGGCATCTTTGTTCAGGCGTTTGGCGAAGACGCGCGCAATGTCGTGCATCGCCGTCATCTCGCACAGCCGTTCTTTGAGGTCTTCGTCGAGATCCTCATAGGCCATGACCATGTTCGAGAAGAGCGTATCGCCCCCAATCTCGGGAAGCTCAATCGCGCGCAAGATAGACCCGAGCGAAGGCTCGGCACGCCAGGTCACGTCTGAGTGCCAATTGTTCTCCTGACCCTTCGAGTTCGGTCCATGCGCAATACGTAGGACTTCTGGATCAGGTTGGTTCTTTGGCGTTGCCGGATGGATCTCAAGCTCGCCGAAGGAGCGGGCAAAGGCGATGTGTTGCTCACGCGTGAGCTCATGTTGATCGCGGAAGAAGACGACCTGATATTTCAACAAAGCCGCGCGGACTTCTTTGACCAACGTATCGTCAAAATTGGCGAGGTCTGCGCCGATCAGCTCTGCGCCAATGGCGGGTGAGAGCAGGCGTGGTTCGAACTTCGTAAATTCTGTATTGGCGTCATAGGCCATGTGTCGTCTTTCCTCCGGTCTTTTTTTGGGAGGATAGCACAGAGCCTGCGCGGCCCCTAGCCCAGCCGCTAGATTTGTGCGCGGATCATATTTAGTGCCGCTTCAACCGTCGCCAATCGGATCTCTTGTCGGCCAATGTCGCCGAGCGCGAGCATCTCATGCGTCATCGCTTTGTTTTCGCGCGCGCAGGCAATGTGAACCGTACCGACCGGTTTCATAGGCGTGCCGCCGCCGGGGCCGGCAATGCCTGTCACCGCGATGGCGAGATTGGCGCGGCTTTGTTCCATCGCCCCTTCGGCCATGAGCCGAGCGACTGGCTCGGACACAGCGCCATAGTCAGCCAGGACATCGCCAGCGACGCCTAAAATCTCGGCTTTCGATTGATTGGAATAGGTCACGAAGCCCCGCTCCAGCACTTTGGAGGAGCCTGCGAACTCCGTAAACAGAGCCGCGATCAGACCGCCCGTACAGCTCTCGGCCGTGACAATGCGGACGCGGCGCTCCATCGCTTCATCCATAACTAAGAGCGCGAGATTTCGAATTCGATCAGGGAACATGACTCTAGTTTAAGCTTGTGCGGGAAGGGGAGACAAGACTGCACTTGCTTGTGCGGCGATGCCTTCGCGCCGACCGGTAAAGCCAAGGCCCTCGGTCGTGGTGGCTTTGACGCTGATCGCTTCAAGCGGCAGGCC
>CAYNUI010000047.1:0-13244 GCA_964400185.1 uncultured Hyphomonas sp. | reverse complement strand
ATTCTCGACATGGAAAAGCCGATGATCTGCCGCCTGAACGGCGCAGCGGCGGGCCTCGGCGCGACCATTGCTCTGCTCTGCGATATCATTGTCTCGGACGAGAAAGCCCTCATCGGCGACCCGCATGTGAAAGTTGGCCTGGTGGCTGGCGATGGCGGCGCGCTGATCTGGCCGCAACTCATCGGCTTTGCCAAAGCCAAAGAGCTTCTCATGACCGGTGACTTGCTCACCGCGAGTGAAGCTAAAGATCTCGGCCTGATTAATTATGCAGTGCCAACCGATGAGCTCGATGCAAAAGTTGGGGAATTGGTGGCGAAACTCCAAGGCAATCCAAAATGGGCGGTGCGCTGGACCAAGACGGTCGCCAATATTCCGCTGCGCGCCCTTGCCGCGCAAATGATGGATGCGAGCGTCGGCTGGGAAAGCGTCTCGAATTACATGGATGACCGCAAAGAAGCCGTGGACGCGTTCCGCGAGAAGCGCGCACCGAAGCTGACAGGCGAATAGGTCATGACGGATCTTGTCCTGAATGAGCGGATCGGCGCGGCCAATGTCATCACCATCAATCGTCCCGAGGCCCGCAATTCTGTGAACCCGCAAACCGCGGCGCTGTTAAAGGCCGCATTTGAAGCGGGCGAAGCGGACGATGCCGTTGCGGTGCACATCCTCACCGGCGCAGATGGTAATTTCTGTGCCGGGGCAGACCTCAAAGCCGTCGCCAAACAAGAACGATTTGAACGCGAAGCTCCAATGGGCCCAACATGGCTGGAGATGACCAAGCCATCGATCGCTGCGGTGGAGGGCCATGCCGTCGCTGGCGGCCTTGAGCTCTCCATCTTATGCGACTTGCGCGTGGCGAGCGAGACGGCTGTCTTTGGAGTCTATTGTCGGCGATGGGGCGTGCCCTTAATTGATGGCGGTACCGTGCGCCTGCCGCGCTTGATCGGCCAGTCCCGCGCCATGGATATGATCCTCACCGGGCGCGCGGTGGACGCGGCAGAGGCGCTCTCATTCGGGCTCGCCAATCGCGTTGTCCCGGAAGGCAAAGCGTTGGAAACCGCGTTTGAAATGGCGGAGCAAATGGCGGCCTTCCCACAAGTCTGTATGCGCAATGATCGGCTAAGCGCGATGAAACAGTGGTCGCTCTCGCTGCCGGACGCGCTCGCCTTTGAAGCGGAGATTGGCCGCGACTCTTTGCGCGCGGGTGCGAGCAGCGGCGCCGCTCGGTTTGCCGGCGGAAAAGGTCGCGGCGGTGATTTCGGCGATATCTAAGCGAGCGACTGATACATCGCGATGAGCAGATTAAACCCGCGCACGTCACCGACGAGCCCGGGCTCCATCCGGTTCATCACATAAGAAAAGCAAAGACGCGCGTCTTGATCGATCAGAACGACCGAGCCGCCATAGCCGCCCCAGTAGGCAATGTTCTTATTCGGCCCGAGCGGCATAGGGTCCGCCGAAATGCCATAGCCCATGCCGAACACGACGGGGATGCCGAGCGCGAGGTCCATGCCTGACGTCTGTTGATCAAACACACGGCGCGTGCCCTCGGTGGATAGAATGGTCTTGCCAAAGGCGCTGCCATCGCACGCCATCGGTGTCTGCGCTCGAACGATCGATCGGGCATTGCCATGGCCATTGGCGGCGGGGATCTCGGCGGCGCGCCAGGGCCGTGTATTAGCTGTCGCCGCATTAACCGCTGGATTTCGAAACGTCCGCGAGGCGATCGTATCATTCTGCTCGATTTCCAAGGCGGATGGTGGAATGAGATCACCCACGCGTTGATCAGTCTCCTCGCTCGTCCCAATATGAAAATCAGCGCCGAGCGGCTCGGCGATTTCGGTGCGATAGAAATTACCTGGCGATTGGCCGGACACACGGCGCACCACTTCACCGATCAAATGGCCTTGGGTGAGGGCGTGATACCCCGATTGCGTTCCAGGCTCCCACCACGGCGCTTGCCGCGCCAGAGCGCCTGTCATCCATTCCCAATCATAGATCGCGTCCGGTGAGACCGGTTCATCCATGCCGGAGAGCCCGGCGCTATGGCTCATAAAGTGACGGACTTCGACGCCGTCTTTTCCGTTCTGAGCAAATTCCGGCCAGTACTTGGACACCGGTGCATAGAGATCCACTTCGCCGCGATCAGCGAGCAGGAGCAAAGACATGGCGGCCATGGTTTTGGTGCTCGACCATACATTGACGAGTGTATCTTCCTGCCAAAGGTCAGTCTTGGCTTCGTCCAAATGCCCGCCCCAAAGATCGACAACGAAGTCGCCTTCATGACTGATCGCGACCGACGCGCCGATATCATTGTGGTCTTTGAAATTGGCCTCGAAGGCGGCTTTGACCGCTTCAAATTTCGGCGCACATTGACCTTGAATTGGGGTGCCCATGAACTGTTTCCTCGCCACTTTTTCTTTCATCCGTCCTGATCTTCAGATGAAAATCAAGCCTGGGCGCGTGGTGTCGTCGGGAGAACTGAAGACATAAAAACGCGCGGCAAACACACCGCGCGTTTTTGATGGGAGGAACGCTTGTCGCGTATTGTTATTGGCTGTCGGTCTGCGCTTGCGCTGCCAGTTGTGCGAGCACATCAGCGACAACTTGTTTCTGACACGCGCGGCGAACAGCATTGCGGGCCGATGGGTATTCGCTGCTGACTTTTGGCTGACAAACCGTCCAAGCTTGTGACCGGATGCTGCGGATTTTGTCTTCCAAAGAGGCATCAAGATCGATCTCGATCTGGACCTGTTCAGATCGCGGCTGATCGCCTGCCAATGCAGGAGAGAACGCCATGGCAAGGGCGCTGGTCAGGGCAAGAGCAAGTGTTCTGGGAGTACGCATGATTTTTTCCTTTTTTCTGACGCAACCTTGCTGGCTGCGAGATCAGTAAAAGCGGAAAATCGCCTCGCCCTCTCCTCAATCGCGAATTTGCGGACGCTTTTTCAGAAATGATCCGCCTTTTTCAAAACTGATAAGGGTTTGACCTTTCGGCCTTTCTCTCCTATCTCCCCGTCTCTTCGTGGTGATTTGGCCGGTCGGCTTGCAGCCACGTTAAACAAGTCGCTAAAAGGCCGTGCGGAGATCAAAAGACGGTTCGTCTTCCCCCGCCTTCCGAACAGCGACAGATCTGAGTGGAGAGGCTAATGCCGATCAAAATTCCAGACACTTTGCCTGCGCGCGAGACGCTGGTTCAGGAAGGTGTCTCCGTTCTGTCCGATTCCGATGCGATCCGGCAGGATATCCGTCCCCTTCAGATCGGCCTCCTCAACCTGATGCCGAACAAGATCCGCACAGAGACTCAGATCGCGCGACTGATCGGAGCGAGCCCGCTCCAAATTGAAATGACCCTGGTCATGGTCGGCGGCCACACGCCGAAAAACACCAGCCAAGAGCATTTGATCAGCTTCTATCAAAACTGGGACGCGGTGAAGCATCGCAAGTTTGATGGATTTATTATCACCGGTGCGCCGATTGAGACGTTGCCCTTCGAGCAGGTCAATTATTGGGATGAGCTGACGCAGATCTTTGAATGGACGCGCACTCATGTGCATTCCAGTTTCTTCATTTGCTGGGGCGCAATGGCGGCGGCCTATCATTTCCACGGAGTGCCAAAACACGGCCTGGCCGAAAAGGCCTTTGGTGTGTATCGCCACCGCAATCTATCGCCCGCCTCGCCTTACTTGTCTGGCTTCAGCGATGATTTCCAGATTCCGGTCTCGCGTTGGACGGAGGTGCGCGCTGCGGAGATCGCGAAGGCCCCAGATCTAGAAATCTTGATGGATAGCGATTTCACCGGTCCTTGCCTGCTCTCTGATGCCAGCGCGCGCAGCCTCTATTGCTTCAATCATATCGAATATGACTCGACCTCTTTGAAGGAAGAGTATGACCGCGATGTCGCAGCTGGAAAGCCGATCAAGCCTCCGCACGGCTACTTTCCGGGTGATGATGTCACCGCCAATCCGCAGAACCGCTGGCGCTCTCATGCCCATCTTCTGTTCGGAAACTGGATTAATCAGGTCTATCAAACAGTTCCATATGACATGGACGATATTGGTCGCTAGGACGCCTCATGCTCAATACCCGCCGTGCCAAACCTGACGATGCGGACTTTATCGCAGAGACGTATCGCCCCTTTGTCGAAAACCATTACGCCTCGTTTGAACTCAATGCGCCCGATGCGACAGAGATTGCGCGTCGGATGGCCGCCGCGGGTGACTTGTATCCCTGGCTGATTGCAGAAGACGATGAACCGCTTGCTTACGCCTATGCCTCCCCGCATCGCACGCGCCCGGCCTATCGCACCTCCGTTGATGTCGCGATCTATGCTGCCGCTGAGGCGCGCGGCAAGGGCGTTGGCAAGCAAATCTATCAGCGCCTGTTCGAGATACTGACCTTGCAGAACTATGTCATGGCGTTTGCCGGCATCGTGACTCCGAACGAGGCCTCAATCGGTGTTCATAAATCAATGGGGTTTGAACTGGTCGGCACCTATCCGAATGTCGGATACAAAGACGGCGCGTGGCGAGAAACGCAATGGTGGTATAAGAGATTGGCCGCTGCGCAATCGCCGCCTGCGCCAATCCTGACCGTCTCAGATGTGATGAAAGATGACTGACCCTATAGCGATGTATAGACTGAGACCGCCAAAGCCGTCTGAGCTACCCGAGCTTTCAAAGCTTTGCCTCACATCAAAAGCGTATTGGGGATATGATGCAGCGTTCATGGCGGCATGCGTTGAGGAACTCACGCTCAAGGAAAGCGACTTAGAGACTGACCCTATCGTGGTGTTGGAGGACGAAGACGGTATAGCTGGCATCGCCCAGCTGAGCTTTGCGCCAGACGGGTGCTATCTCGAGAAGCTGTTCATTGATCCGACCCGCATGGGCAAGGGCTATGGTCGTCACCTCTATCAATGGGCGCTGCAAACCGCGACAGCAAAGGGCGCGGACGCGATGATTGTCGAGGCCGATCCCGGGGCCGCGCCGTTTTACGAACGCATGGGCGCGGCGCGAGCCGGTGAGGTCCCCTCAGGGTCTATCGCGGGGAGAACGCTTCCCCGTTTCATTCATCCCCTCTAAGGGGGTTTCATGAGTTACTTCGCGAACGAACCCGACCACGTCACTGAAATCCGGCGCCAATTGCAGCGCTTCGTCGATGAACATGCCCCGCGCGACAAACGCCGCGAATGGGACCGTCAGTCCACGTGGCCGCGCGACACATTCAAACAGATTGCCGAAATGGGTCTGATTGGTCTCACCATTCCCGAAGAATATGGCGGCATGGGCCAAGATATTATCGGTGCGACGGCTGTGATTGATGAGCTCTGCCAGGCTGGAGCGTTCTTGGCGGGCCCATATATTCACGCGGCCTTCTATGGCGGCATGAACCTCTCCGAGAATGGCTCGGAAGAGCAAAAAGCCGAATTTTTACCGAAGCTCGCGCGCGGCGAGATGTTCCTTTGCTATGGGCTGTCCGAGCCGAATGTCGGCGGAGATCTCGCAAGCGTCGAAACCCGCAGCGCCATGGAAGGCGATGAGATCGTCATCAATGGCGCCAAACGCTGGTGCACGGGCGCAGACTGGTCCGATTATATCTATTGTCTGACCCGCTCGGGTCCGCCGGAGGAGCGGTATAAGAACCTGACTTTCATGCTCATCCCAACCGATGCACCGGGCGTTTCCATGCAAGCGATTGAGCATTCGAATTTGCGCTACACCAAGTCGATGGACGTCTATTTTGACAATGTCCGCTTGCCAAAATCTGCCATTGTTGGCGGTGAGGAGAATTGGAACAAAGGCTGGAAACTGCTCGCGGGCCGCGCGCTTGATGTCGAGAAGATTGAGATCACAGCCGTGGCCTATGGAATCGCGCGTGCCGCCGTTGAAGAAGCGTGGCAATATGCGCAAGAGCGCGAGCAATTCGGCAAACCGATCTCGCAGCATCAGGCCATTCGCCACAAATTGGTGACCGCGCGAACTAAGCTGCAAGCGGCCAAACATATGCTTTATCATGGTGCTTATCTCGCGCAGACCGGGCAACCGTGCAGCATTGAAACATCAATGGCCAAGCTCTTCGTCGCCGACACGGCGGTGGAGATCGCCACCACCTGCCAGCAGGTCATGGGCGCTTATGCGCTCTCGGATGCTTATGACATGGAACGCCATGTTCGAGATTTGCTGGGCATGCCGATTGTGGGTGGTTCGTCTGATATGCAGAAGAACAATCTCGCGAGCTTGATGCGCCTCTAGCCTAATCCGGCAATTGTGCTCGGCGCAGATCGAAGGCATAAATCTAAAAACTGCGAAAAGATATCCGCCATGGATCTGACAGCCCCGGGTCTAGAAAATCCAATCGTTCGCCTTGAGCCGATCGAAGAAAAGCATCGCGATCATATTTTTGAGTCCGAGATTGAGGAGTCGGTCTGGAAATGGATGCCGGCCCTGCGCGGCGGCACCAATTTGCAGAACTATTTTGAATTCATCTTACGGGCCCAAAAAACGGGGTTGGCCGCCACCTACATTGTCTTTCGACAAGACGATAATGAGTTCGCCGGCGTCACCGGTTTCAATGAGATCAATAAAATTCATCGACGCCTCAGAAATGCGATTGCTTGGCACCCCCCGCATATGACCTCGCAGACGCTTTATCTTGCCGGTCAGCTCGCCATGATCCAGCGTGCCTATGATTGGCGAGCAAAGCGTTTGGAATGGCAAATCAATCCCGACAATGACTATATGATGTCGCATCTGGCTGAAATCGGCCCCACGGAGGAGGCACGATTTCGCAACTATGAGCGTACAGCAGATGGCATTTGGGTCGACAAAATCGTCTATGCGATGACGCGGCCAGAATTGGCAGGCGCCATTCAGCGCCTGACCAGTGACCTGCTCTAAAGCTCCGTCATTGAGAACGTGCCGATAAGGCCGTTACACCCACAGGTTTTGGGGCTCATGCAGGACATGGTCCACTCACCTTCATAGCGCGTTCCATCCAAACTCTCCTCCCCAAAACAGGTCATTGGGGTGAAGCGAATAGAGGATCCGAACATATGAACGTCCATTTCGATAGAGCCCGCTAAGCGCGTCCCATCGACATCTGTTTCGATGCTAAAGTCGCCAGGCGAGGTGGAGCTCGTCCAAACGGTCATCATCACGCGCTCACTGAACAAGCCGCCCTCAGGGACCGTGTTTAAGGTCGTTCGACCGAACACACTGTCCTCGTCTGACGGAATGATCAGATACAATTCCCAAAGCTTTTTGGGCTTGTTCAACTCGCGCTCGACCGGCTTCAGCCAAGTCGACTTGCTAGGCTTATCAATGATGATGGACGACATGGGTCTGTCCGTTTTCACGGCTCCTTGGTGGCTAAACCAGGACCTCTAGGCGCTCAATGCCGCGAAAAAATGGCAAAGCGCGCCACACAATCTCCTGATCTGCGAGCCGCATATTTGGATAGCGCTCAAACAGTCTTTGATAGACCCGCCGTGCTTCAATGCGCGCCAAAGGCGCACCAATACAGATGTGGGCCCCGCCGCCGAAGGACACATGCGAGGCTCGTTTTTGCGTAATGTCAAAGGCTTCCGGATCTTCGAATTTTGCCGGGTCGCGATTAGCCGCGGCGAGCGACATGAAGACCGGTTGGCGTTTCTTCATCGGACACCCAGCGACTTCGCGATCTTCAGCCAGGATCCGAGACGTGGCCTGGACAGGGGCCTCATAGCGGAGCACTTCTTCTACCGCATTCGACGCCAGAGCTGGGTCGGCTTTCAGCGCCTCCATCTGCTCTGGATGGGTGAGGAACAGCCAAACGCCATTGCCGATCAGATCCGTGGTGGTCAGATTCCCGCCGACCAGAAGCGCCTGCAAATTGACCCTCAGCTCCTCGTCTTCAAAGTCGCCGCCATTGGCCTGGGCCTGGACCATATCGCTGATCAGATCGTCTTTCGGGTCCTTGCGACGCGCCCCCATGAGATCGGTGAAGTACGCATTCAGCTTGTCTGAGCTGGCTTGCATCAGCGCCGTCTCCTCGGCGCTGCGCATGGGGTTCAATCCAAGGATCACGCCTTCCGACCACTCGCGAAACTCCGGCAAGCGGTTTTCATCGACGCCGAGAATATGCGCGATCAGGAGGATCGGGATTGGCACGGCGATATGTTCCATGAGATCGAACGCACCGGAGGATGGCGCCTCATCGATGACGCGGTCGATCATCGCTTCAAGCTCAGGCTCCATCTTCTTGATCCGCGCATAGAAAGCTTTGACCAGAGGCAAACGATTGCGAGAGTGATCAGGATCATCCTGAAACAGAATGCTCGAACGCTTGCCATTTGGATCATCTGGGTCGGCCAACATGCTGGACAGCGTGCCCTCTTCGGCTTTGCTCGGTTGGCGCACGAAAGTTCGATCATTCACCGTCGCGCGAATGTCGTCATAGTTCGTCAGCAGCCAAGTCTTGACCGATTCATCGCGCATGACCGGGCAAGACTCTCGCAATGCCTTCAAGCGCGGATGCGGATTATCACGCGCTTCCGGGTCGAATGCAGAGATTTCAAGAATGCTCGTAGGCGTCTTGGTTTTGACGGTGTCGTCGCTCATCGGTCATACCTCCCTCGACCTGTCGGACGAGGCGGCATGGGTTTACCCTCTTTCGGCGCACGCGTCCGTAGAGGCAGAGCCTACCTCTAATTGAAACGCCCGCACAGACTGACTTTGGGTCAGCCCTTTTCTGCAAGCTCTATGGCGCGGGCTTCGAGCCCTTCCATCGCACTTGCAAATTCTTCAGCGAGCTTCGCCACCGCCCGCTCTTCAGCGGTGTCGGCATAGTCGAGGCTGGTCGACCATTCGGACACGGCTCGGCTAATCCCAGACTTGTCCGCATGCGTAGTCAGCGTCGCATATGGATAGCCCGTGCGCACATCGAGCATCAGGCCGCTCGCGGTCGCTTCAACTTCGATCGTGCGGCTTGGCAAAACAAACATGCCGATAATCGTCAGGTCGGCGAGCGCCAATGCATTGGCTTTCTCGTTTCGGCTCGAGCCCACTTCGTAAGCCAGCACATAGTCGAGATGCTGTCGTGCAGCCCCGCGGCGAATATTGGCAATAATGGCAGCGGCGCGGTCCATGCCCGGCGCGGCCGGTTCGCTCACCATAGAGGCAATCAGCGGGCTAACCGGCACCATTTCACCATATTGGTTGCCCATGGCATCGACCATATCCTGCCAGATGCGGGCTTCGTCTGCCGGTAGGGCTGTCAGAGATCCGTGCTCGATGCGGGCAAGACCAATTCGGGCCGGAAAGGCCAAAGTCGGTTCAATCGCAGCGATGCGGCGTACATCTTCGTCGACATCCGTCGCGGCGCCGTTCAAGACTTCGTGGCTCGCATCGTAGCGGGCAAGATAATCTGCACCGGAGCTTGTTTGCAGCGTCGCGGTACAGGCCCCGAGCACCAATAGCGCGCTCGCGGCATACAGAGATTTGAGGGTCATATTGCGTCCTTCCCATAGTGAGAATGTGAGCGATTGCTTACAAATGGGGCGGGAATGGGGACGCTCGCGCGGTGTCTTCGGGGCAATGCTTGGCTTCCGCCTGGGCAAGCCTGACAGGCTGACAATTCAGGAGGCCACGATGACCACAGAGACGCTCGATAAGACCGCGCTGAAACAGAAATATGCCGAAGAGCGCGATAAGCGCCTGCGCCAAGACGGCAATGATCAATATCAACGTCTCGAAGGTGCGTTCGAAGAGTTCGCCACGGATCCCTACACGCCGTGGACGGAGCGCGATCCCGTCACCGACCATGTCACTTTCGCTTTCATAGGGGGCGGCTTTGCCGGTCTGGTTGTTGGCGCACGTCTAAAGCAGGCCGGGATCGACAGCGTCCGGATCATCGAGAAAGGCGGCGACTTTGGCGGCACCTGGTATTGGAACCGTTATCCTGGCGCGCAGTGCGATACCGCGGCGATGATCTATCTGCCATTGCTCGAAGAAACCGGGCACATGCCGAGCCAAAAGTACGTCTATGCCCCTGAAATTCGCGACCATTGCGGACGGATCGGCAACCAGTTTGACCTCTATCAAGACGCGCTCTTCCATACCGAAGTGACGGCTCTTGAATGGCAGGAGGACGATGCGCGCTGGTTGATCAAAACCTCTCGCGGTGATGCGTTCACCGCCAAATATGTCGGCATGGGGACCGGACCGCTGCACGTCGCGAAACTGCCGGGTATTGAAGGCATTGAGACCTTCAAAGGCAAATCCTTCCATACGAGCCGTTGGGATTATGACTATACGGGCGGCAGTCCGGATGGCGGTCCATTGGACAAGCTTGGCGATAAGCGGGTCGCAATCATTGGAACCGGTGCCACCGCTGTGCAATGCGTGCCGCACCTCGCCAAGGGCGCTAAAGAGTTGCTCGTGTTCCAGCGCACGCCCTCTTCTGTGGATGAGCGGAACAATGCCCCGATTGATCCAGACTGGTTTAAAGAGATCGCGACCCCGGGGTGGCAGCAGCGCTGGTATGACAACTTTGTCGAGAACCAGTCCCAAGGCTTCCCAGAAGAAGACTATGTCATGGATGGTTGGACGGAACTCTCGCAGCGCATCCGCACAAAGGTTCGCCAGCTTCCGCCTGAGAAATGGACGCCTGAAAACATGCTCGAGGCGTTCGAGGACGCTGATTTCGAGAAGATGCAAGAGATCCGCGCACGCTGCAATAAAGTCGTCGATGATCAAGAGACCGCTGAAAAGCTGAAAGCCTGGTACCGCCAACTCTGTAAACGCCCCTGCTTTCACGATGAATATCTGCAAGCCTTTAACGAGCCGGGCACACGGCTCATTCACACAGACGGAAAAGGCGTCGAGAAAATTACCGAGACCGGCCTCGTCGCCAATGGCGAGCATTATGAGGTTGATTGCATCGTCTATGCGTCCGGCTTTGAGGTCGGCTCCGACTATACCGCCCGCGCCGGGTTTGATTTGAGCGGCCGCGATGGCGTCAAACTTTCAGAAGCCTGGGCCGAGGGGATGCAGACCCTTCACGGCCTAAACGTGCACGGTTTCCCCAACGCTTTCATCGTGCAGCCGAGCCAAGCGGCCAACCTCATCTCAAACGTGCCGCACAATATTGTTGATCACGCCAACACGATCGCGGCTATTGTCAGCCATTCAGAAACCGAAGGCTTCGACCAAGTCGAACCCAAAATCGAGGCCCAAGAAGCTTGGGTCAATCTGGTTCTGTCTGGCCAAGGCATGCTGATCGGCAACACTGAGTGCACGCCTGGCTATTACAACAATGAAGGGGCAGGTCTCACCGATAAGAACCGGCATCAACTTGGCCATCCCGGCGGCGCACGCGCCTTCTTCCAACATATCGCGAATTGGCGCGACAGAGGAACATTTGAGGGGCTAGACTTCTCTTAAAGCCCATGGACCTGAAAGCCACGCTCTACGAAATCGAGGATCGGATCGCGACGATCACGCTCAATCGCCCGCACCGGGCAAATGCGTGGACCGGGCGGATGCACACAGAATATCGCTATCTGCTCGACACGGCTGACCAAGATCCGGATGTCGGCATCATTCTGGTGACCGGAAGCGGGGATCGGTTTTGCGTGGGCGGCGACGCCCAGGCGCTCGACGGACATTCCAAATCCGGAAGCTATGATGCTGGAACGGCACCCGACATCGTGACGCCCGGTGAGACAGAGTTCGCGCCGTTTCGCGAAGACTTCTCTTATCATTTCGCGCTGAAAAAGCCGGTCATCGCCGCCATAAATGGTGCGGCCGCAGGGGTCGGTCTCGTCATGGCCTGCTATGCCGACATTCGCTTTGCGGTCCCGGGGGCGAAGCTCACGACAGCACACGGGCCGCTGAATATGCCGGCTGAATATGGTCTGTCCTGGTTGCTGCCGCGTCTGATCGGTGGTGCGCGCGCTTTAGAGCTCTTGATCTCAAGCCGAAAATTCCTCACCGACGAGGCGCATCAGATCGGACTGATCCACCGCCTGGTCGAGCGCGACAAGCTTGTAGCGGAGACGCGCGCCTATGCCAAAGATCTCATCGCGCGGGTCTCCCCGGAATCACTCAGACAATCGAAACGCCAAACCTATCTCGACTTTCACCGCGATATTGGTGCTTCTGTCAGAGAGGCAAATGACCTGCTGGATACGATGGTTAAGCAAGCCGATTACAAGGAAGGCATTGCCTCTTTCCTTGAAAAGCGACCGCCAGATTGGGGCCGCGATTAACCTAAAACTTGAGACGCGTAGATAAAGACACTTTCGCGCTGCAAGCTAAGCTACTGCCCTGATGGACGAGGATATTTTCCTCAATGGTGGGTGAAAAGTGGCAATTCAAACAATCTCTCAGTTTCGAAAGCTTCTGCGGTCGCGGCAAACGTTTCCTCCCAGATCAAGCGGTCAACGCTGGTCTTTCACGCTGTCGACCCGGGGGCTTTCGATCCTTTTCAGCGTGGCATTGAACGGTCTGATTTGGGCGCTGTTTCTGCTGTGGGCCACCTGATTTCCAGGGTAATACGGTTCAGCTGCGCGCGGATGACAAGGATTAAGAGACTTGAGGACGATGACCTGCCCGATGTCGGCGCTACGGTTAGAGCGGGAATGGGATTGAGTGGAGTGTTGATTGGTGTTTCGGGCTGGACCGCCGCTATCTCTGGATGATCGACCACGTATCGTGGATTTGTCGCGGGAAGAGACAAAAGACCCGCGCTACCCGATTTCAACGCGCGGCATTGTTTTGATCGGATGTATATGTTTTTGCTTCAGCTTATGGACGAGCCTGCTCATGGTCCTCATTGGCTAAGCTGCCATAAACCGGAACAAAGCACGAAAATAGCAAGACGTTTTTAACCATACGCGCTAATACAAGCGATATGAGCGAAGCGATTCGAATTTTGGGGATCGATCCGGGTTTGCGACATACCGGTTGGGGCGTCATTGATCTCATTGGATCGCGCCTCAGTCATGTCGGGCACGGCGTTATCAATATTGATCCTGATTTGCCTATGGCTGACCGGCTCGCGGGGATATTCCACGCGGTTGGCGAACTGGTCAAAACCTATGCGCCGGATCATAGCGGCTGCGAAGAGACCATCGTCAACGCCAATCCCAGATCAGCGTTGAAGCTCGGCCAAGCGCGCGGCGCTGCAATGACTTCGCTCTCATTCCACGGCTTGGAAGTCTCCGAATTCGCGCCGACCGCGATCAAGCGCGCCATTGTCGG
>CAYNUI010000046.1:0-13434 GCA_964400185.1 uncultured Hyphomonas sp. | reverse complement strand
GACAAGACGCTGTCGGCTGTCGTGCCGTACTTACCGGCTCCGAAGAAGGCATTGTTCTGTGAAAGGCCACCGCCAATCGTGGAGCCGATCCCGGAGAGAGGGCCCCAAAAAGGGGTCCGCACGCCGTGCGGTTTTAGCGCTTCATACAGGCTCGCCCAAGTCGCTCCGGCTTGTACCGTGACATACATGTCGTCTGTATTGATCTCGACGATTTGGTCGAGCTTGGACATGTCCAGGATGCCAACATTCTCGCGGTCTGGAATGAAGCCCTTTGTGTAGGAATAGCCTCCGCCACGCGGGTTGAGCGAAATGCCTTTTTCGTACGCCGCGCGAACGACCATCTGCATTGCCTCAACAGTTTCGGGCGCTGCAACGAAGTCGGCGGTCTCGCCTTTAGCCCAAATGTCTTGGCTCATGAATTCGCGCGTGGCTTGATCTTCTTTTAAGCCGTCTTCGCCGAGTTGTTGTTTTAAAACACCGGGGAGCATGGAGGTGGATTTTAGATCGTCGGCCATGAGGTAAAGTCTCCTAGAAAGATGTCGGCGTCCAGAGGCCGAGAAAGGCTGCAAGGCAAAGCAGCGCCCAAATGCCCGTAACCAAAGGACGGGCTCGGTTGAGGGTTTGAGCGAGTTTGGCTTCAGCATCGGCTGGGTCTGACCCGTTTAGTCCCGCCAAAGCGGGGCCGAGCGGTTTCAAAACGCCGCGAATGAAAAGGCCTAACGCTACGCACCCCGCGAGGGCGAGCAACTTCAGCGCGAGAAACAGGGGCAGGTCGGTGACGCCAGCGAGTGCGGAGATCGCCCATGCGCTGAGCCCAATGATCATCGCCCAACGAATGCCTAGGTCCGTGCGTCGAAGAACGTCTGCGACAGCGCCATGTTTAAGATGGAGGTGCCAAGCCAAAGCGAGCCATGCGAGGGACGCGACACAAAGCGCACCGACGGCCGGCCAGCCCAGCGCAATCCAACCCTTGCTCTGTCCGAGAACCAAACCGGTTGGCAGCGCCAGGATCAAAGCTGTGCGCGGGGCCATGTCGACATCGCCAACAATTTTCGCGGCCATAAGCCGACGATCTGCGCTGACATCGGACTGTGTGAGAAAACGGCTTGTGTAAAAAGCGCCGAGATCTCCGCCTAACCAATAGACGAAGACGAGGACATGAATGAACGCAAAGAGCGCCTGATCGACCACAGCGATTTCCTCCAGATTTAAATGATATACCATTTAAATCTGGGCTGGCGAGGGTCAGATTGTCACTTTTCGGTTTTCCAATCGGATTGCGCAGCGTTCGTGCGGTTCAGACGCATATGATATTCAAAGCGATCAGCGCGGTAATGGGCGGTTATATCTTGCACCGGACGCCCGGTTTCATCCTTCATGATCCGGTGAATCCGCAGCAGCGGTGAGCCTGGCGCGACACCGAGATTTGCCGCAACTGCGGGAGCAGCTGAGGTTGCGGTAATCGTCTGCTCGGCTTCCACCGGCGCGTGTCCGGCTTTTTCAAGAAGTTTGATCAAGGATTCCGTCGCCAAAAGCTTGTCGTCATAGCCTTCGGCGATGTCATACGGGATGTAGGTCACGAGATAGGAAAACGGTTCATCATCCAGGCTGCGCAGGCGAACAATGCGCTGCACACTGCTACCGGTTGGCATGTCGAGTGATTCTGAGATGGCAGGACTTACGGCGCCGATTGTGCAATCGAGCAATTGGACTTCCGTTTCGATTCCCATCCGCGTGAGACCATCGATCATGTTTTCGAAGCTGCCTTTGACGGTTGGCGCTGCGACGTCATAGATCACGACGGTGCCAATCCCGCGTTGACGGCGAACGAGCCCCGCGATCGCAAGCTCATTCATTGCCCGTTTTACAGTGATCCGAGATACTCCAAGCGCTTTGGTGAGGTCCTGCTCAGCTGGTAGGCGATCATTGAGCGCCAATGTGCCATCCATGATGCGCGCGCGCAGCAAATCATAGATCTGCTGATAGAGCGGGGCGCCAGCGGACTCATCGATATCGGCGGGCGTGAATTTCATCGATCCAGTGTCAGGCATGTGAATAATCCAATGGTTTAAGCCTCCGTCTATCGCTCAAAGCCGCAATCTCCAAGTCAAAGTCGAATTTCGGTGTCCGCGCCCCAATTACCGATTGCCTCAGTCTGACATTTATTCTTAAAAGATATATCAATTGATTTTGGAGATTTTGATGATCCGTAAGTCCTTTTTTGCCGCCACTGTTTTGACCTTGTCAGCCGCGTGCGTTCATGCCGATGGGCATGGCGCAGATCATACTGCGGAGGTGCCTGAAGCATTAAAGACCTGGGTCGACGCGCGCGCGGGAACCGGGGAGACCGTGCATTGGATCTCTGAAGGCGGTGTCTATGCTTACCCATCTGGCGAGAAACTATTTGGCATGATTGGATTCGATAGCTCGACCGTCATCTGGCCGGACGACCCTTCTGAAAAAGTTGTCCATCTGACCCGCAAGACCTTCACCTATACCGACGCTGAAACCGGTGAAGTTCTGACTGAGTATAATGGTCAAGAGATTACGCCGATCGCGTATCCTTATCAGTTGATCGAGTACCGGTATGAAAATGGCCGCATCTATGGCGACGTCACGCAAGGCACCGGCGACCGCGTTCAGAAAATCATCTCTGAGGACGGTATCGCGGCGCGCAAAATGGGGGACACATGGGCCTTCACAGCGGCAGTATTCTTAGACTTCCCGCTTCCCAATGGCACCCAGTATGAGGCTTGGGAGAATTATGATTTCTTCATCCAGCCTGAAGGCGCTGTTGAAGAACCGCATCAGATGAGCTGGCAGCGTTATGGCGCGCTTCCATCTTGGGCAGGCGGCGAGCGGGCGATCTATCATCTGCTCAACCACCGCGTCGAAAGTCAGGATGAGTTCCCGCCTGTGCTGCTTGCATGGGCGCAAGAGAATAAGCCGCAATGGCTGTCACCCCCAGCAAGCCTGGCTGAGATCGAAGCGATCCAGCAAGGCGATGAAAGCGCTGGTTTTAGCGACTAACCGATGGTCGGCCGGTCGAGCTCGATGAGCTCGTACCAGGTCGCCATGTACCCACCGACCCCGCCTTGGACGAAGATGAAATCGTCCTTGGTGACCCACATATCGTAGGCTGGATGCTGAGTGCCGCCCATGCCGGGGCCTTCATCATCGACAAAGCGAAAGTGGAAGCACTCAAAGGTTCCGGCTTCTACGGTCACAGTTTCATCGCCGACATATTCAAGGCCAATGCCGACCTCTGAGACGATTGGCGGCGTTGCGCCGCGATGGTCCGGGGAGGGGAGGAAAACGCGGATCTGCCGACGCGTCGGTCCATTTGAGCGATCGATCACGCGGCACATTAAGCCATCACCGACAATTGGGTGGGTCCCGAAACCATCAAAGGGGCCGCCCGTTTCCATCACCTGCGACAAGCGTCCGATCGACGGACCATAGCTCTCGCATTCAATTGAACCAGAACGGTGCTCATCGAGGTTAAACTTGAACCAACCGGAGCCCATAAACTCATCGCCTATTGTTAGACGCACATGGCAATCCATCGGGTTGTAATGCTCGTCTGTTGAATAAACGATGTCGCGCATCACTGTTGGGTCCGGCTCATGGATTTCACAATGCGCGCGGACGGTCATTTTGCCGTCGCTATGCTGGGTAATGTTGAAGATCTCATCGCCGCGGACTTGATCCATCATTTCAGGCTTTTTGGACGTGTAGCGGATGCGCCCGCGAATGCGCTTGTGTTTCATACGGTCGGTCATGCGTTCAGCCCTTTTGAAAGATCTTCAGTCGGACCGCCTGCCGCACGATGGGCAATCGCTGCCGCGCTCTCCCATATCTTGCCGCCAATATATTGGCCAATTGAATTGGAGAACTCGTTATACGTGATGGTCTCGTACATGCCGCAAGTGATGTAGGGATCGCCTTCCATTAGCGCCTTGGCATCATCTAGATTGTCGGCGAGCACGAGGAAGACAGAGCCGACAAGCGCTTCGCCTCCTGGTTCGCGAATTGGGCCCGCCGTGACATAACGGGTCCAATACTTCTCGACATGATCGAGATGCCCTTTGAGGTATGTGGCACGCGGCCCGGCGCTGTCTGGCCCGTCGCGGCAGATGACAAGGTAGCAAGTCTGGTCTAGCCGCGCGACATGCGGTGGGGTGTCGGGAAAGGTCGTCATAGTCTCGTTCCTATTTCAAGACGCCGCTGGCAATTAGCCGATCGATGACCGCTTGTTGTTGCGCGATGGCATCCGCGCGTTCGATCATCTGGGCGTTGGGGGTGCGATTGGCTGGGGCGTGATTGGCTTGCGTGTAAGCGCCCGCAAAGGCCGCGTTCGGTAGGCGCGAAAGCGTATTGGTCATGCCGGTTTTGCGCCGCGTCTCGCGTAAAGCGCTGACATCCAGCACCGCGTTGGCGTTGAGGGTCTCGCCTTGATTGGCCTCCGCCAGTGTGCGGCCATACCAATCGAGCACAATCGACATGCCGTCCGTCGATGCGGATGGCACCGGTGTGCCGACAATCTCAGCGCTATTGGCGGACACGACATAAGCGATGTTCTCAATCGCTCTGGCTTTCTTCGTGATATGCTTTGGCGTGAGCGTCGGGGCGCCGACTTCGCTGGTCGGGTGACAAAAGATCTCTGCGCCTTTGAAGGCCTGCACACGGGCAATTTCAGGATAGAGGATTTCTTCACTGGCAATCGTGCCAAGGACGCCAATCTCTGTATCGGCGACGGGGAAGACCGCGTCCGTTCCATATGTGTCGAGATACTTGTCCCAAACATCATAAGGGCTTGGCGTGTAGAGCGAGATCATCCGGCGATAACGCAGCACCGTGTCGCCATTCGGCGCATAGATCACATTCGATTGAAAATAGAGGTCCGGGAAGTTTGGGTCATTCTCATAGTGATTGGAGCAGAGATAAACGCCGAGCGCTTGTGCCATACCGGCAAGCTTATCTGGAATGTCTCCGTCCATCGGGATCGCGGCTTTGTCTTGCCAGACTTCTCGCGTCTCACCGAGCGGGAAGCCGGTCATCCAATATTCCGGCAGCACAACAAGCTTTACGTCGTAGCCATTGAAGCCCTTAAGAAAGCCTTTGGCGGCGCCGATTTGACCGCGCACGCGGGTGATCGCGCGGTCCATCCGCGCGCGGGCGTCTTCAATCGTGCTGTCCTGATTGACCGCATCGCAGACGGTTTGGAGAGCAAGGGCAGAATAGCGCATTGAGGAAGATCCTTGAGCAAGAGCTGGGGCAGCAAAAGCGGCTGCACCCGAGCTGAGAAGAAAAGCGCGGCGGTTCACGATAGAGCCCCTTTGAAAGCGTCGCAGCTCGCTTTCGCGGTGGCAACGGTTAGGCCATCCATTGCAGCGAGTGCGTCCAAAACGCGTCGAACGGCGTGGATGCGAAATGGCTGACCGAGCACATACGGCGTCATCGTGAAGGCAAAGGCGCTCGCGCCTTCGGTCGCGTGGAGGTCGACGTGATAGGCGGCGGTCTCGATGATTTGATCGGCCCATTCATCTTCAGACTGAGAGCGATCGATCAAGAGTTTAAAATCGCCGAGCTCGCCATAATGCGGAAGCGTCCAAACCGGCGCGCCGTTTGTCTTGAAGGGCAGCGGACGCTGGTCGGCTTCCCAATCCAAGCAGATCTCAAAGCCATGCTCAGAAAGAAGGTCGAGGGTGGCGTAGCTCTCATTGCGCGCCGGGCTCATCCAAGTCGTGGCGTCTGGAAAGGCCGCGCGGGTCTCCGCGATGAGGGCGCGTTCCTCAGCTTCACTAAGGCCGGCGTGATGGATGTGCGCGGTCGACACGCCATGCGCAGCAATCTCGTGACCGCTTTTTTTGATCGCTTCAATCAGAGGCGAGTAGCGCCGCGCAACCTCAGCATTCACAGCGAACGTCACATTCAGTTCGCGTGCATCGAACTCGCGCAAGAGGCGGTAGAGGCCGACCCGATTGCCATAGTCCCGCGTCGTGAAATGGCGCAGATCCGGATACGGCGTTTTCATCGCGCCTGGATGTTTGAAGGGTGCGCTTGGCGGGTTAAGCGGAAAAAACTCAACCGGGACAATGATGGTCGCAATTGACTTGGTGCCATCGTTCAGCGCGATCGGATCGCGCCGGTCGGCTGGGTCCCAGGTATAATGCGGATTGTCTAAACCCGGCTTGCGATGCGGATAGATGAGATAGTCGTCAGGCAGGGGCAAAACCGGTCCCTCCTGTCGCAACGCCGCGGGCGGACACATCGGCGAGGGTCTGGTCCCAGCATTGCTCTCGATAGAATTCCGCGATCTCAGCGCCCGTCGTGAACCAGACATCATCACGGTGAGCGCAAATATGTTTCAGGGCCTCTTCAAACACGCGCAGACGATGCGGCTGGCTGACAAGATAAGCGTGCAGAGGAATGCACATCACGGTGCCGGACTGTTCGCCTTCTTCGAGCAATTGATCAAAATGGCGGATCAGCAAATCGGTATAGCGTTGCGGGCTCCAGCCTTGCACCGAATAGGTGATCACATCATTCACTTCGAGCGAATAGGGCATAGAGACCAGCTTGCCAGACTTAGTTTTAATTGGTTGCGGCTGGTCGTCTTGGAAGAGATCGCAGGTGTACCAGAAATCATATTCCGCAATGAGATCGAGCGTCTTCTCAGTATGCGTGAGGGCGGGCGCCAGGTAACCGCGAATGCGCTTGCCGGTGGCTTGTTCGACGGTGCGAATGGAATCTTCGAGCACAGCCCGTTCTTGGGCTTCGTCCATGCCGTAGGAGTAGCGCGTGTTGTAGATACCGTGAGAGAAGAATTCCCAATTGCGAGCGTTCACCGCTTCAATAATTTCGGGATGGTGATCCACCAGGCCAATCGATAGCGAGATCGACCCGCGCAGGTCGTACTTGTCGAACAGATCCATCATCCGCCAATGGCCAACTGTGTTGCCCCAAGTGCGTTGAGAATACGCGACCACGTCAGGATTGCCGCGTGGCCAGCCAGGACGCTTGTCATTGTGGGGCGGCTCAAACTCGTAATATTCGATATTGGGCGCGATCCAGAAGGCGAGCTTCTTGCCGCCTGGCCAGACGATTTTCGGACGGCCTTCATAGGGCCAATAATCATAGAGATTAGGATCCGCGTGCATTAGCCTGCATACCCCGCAATCGCCTCATGCACTTCGCTGACCGGAACAACATCCGCATACTTGATCAAGAGATCAGTCAGATTGGCGAAGTGGTAGCTTTCATGCTTGTCGGCGACGCATTCGATCGGGACGATGGTGCGATAGCCATAGCTGAGACTGTCCACCGCCGTGGCCCGCACACAGCCGCTGGTCGAGCCGCCGGTAACGACAACCGTATCCACCTTGTGCCAGGTGAGAAAGCTCTGAAGCGGCGTCTCAAAAAAGGCGGAGGGCATACGCTTGGTGTAGACCGCGTCGACGGATTCATCGATGGTCACGCGATCATCAAACTCGTGACGTTCCGAGCCATATTTGATGTTTTGCAAACTGTCTGGGGTGTCTGTGCGCGTGCCCCAAACGCCAGCGTCCGCGGCGTTCTCCATATAAGCCACATGCGTCCAAACCACCGGCAGGCCTTTTTCGCGTGCCGCTTTTGAGATGGCATCAATATGCTCCATCTGCCGCGGATCGGTGATGTAGCTCGTCTTCGGGAACAGGTCCGGGCGCGTATATGATTTTTGCGGATCGACGTTCACGATCGCCAATTTCTCACCAAAGCCAAATCTCGCGCGGGCCGGATTGGCGCGGACCTCTTCAAAAATCTCTCGCGCAGTTTTGTCAGAGGTCACCATGGTGGGTTGAGACAGATCGTGGGTCATTCTTTTTTCCGGTTGTCTTTCCTGTCTATTTCAAATGATATATCTTTTTAATCGTGTCCAGCCAGTCGGAGGAAATTATGAAGGGATTTATCGCGGGGTGTGTGTTTGGTCTATCCGCCGGAATAGGCGCCGCCGCGTGCGTCGGCCTACCTGCGCAAGTTGCGGATAGCCAAGAAACCGCGCCCGAGCCGCCGGCTTATATGCTGGTTTTAGGCGAAGTTTTTGATCGGCCTGCCTTCATGCAGGGTTATGTGGCCGAACTCCCGCCGCTGTATGAGGAATTTGGCGGCGCTTACATCGCGCTGGGTGGTGGCCCGACCATTGAGGTGCTCGAAGGCGACTTTTCGCCGCCAAGCTATGTGATTAGCAAATGGCCCAATGCACAGGCGGCGCGCGATTTCTGGAACAGCAACGGATATGATGCGCTTCGCCGCGCCCGGATCGATAATGGTTGGGGCGAATTCGACGTGCTCCTCGTGCAGGGCCTTCCCGAAGCGCCTTGATCGTGGCTAAGTTTGCGGCGCTCCTCAGCAAAACGGACTGATCGCCTCACTTGCTATTTGGCACAGTGGCTTAAATAAGCTGGCAAAGGATGATTGAATGCCAGACACGATGATCACAAGCCGCTCTCAACCCGGACAAGTCGGTCCTTTGCCCGCCGGACATCCTACCGTTCTGCAAGGCAAGATTGGCGTGCTCTTGGTCAATCTCGGAACGCCCGACGGCACCGATTATTGGTCAATGCGGCGCTATCTATCTGAGTTTTTGTCAGACCCGCGCGTCATCGAAGTCCCACAACCGATCTGGCAGCTCATCCTACAAGGGCCAATTCTCACCTTCCGACCAAGCAAATCGGGCCGAGCGTATAAAAAGATTTGGACCGATGAGGGGTCGCCTCTGCTGATCTATACGCGGGCGCAGGCCGAAAAGCTCAATGCCCGGATTGGCAATGAAATCTTGATTGTCGATTTCGCTATGAACTATGGCAATCCAAGCATCGCTTCCAAAGTGGAGGCTCTGAAAGCCAGAGGGTGTGATCGCATCTGCGTGGTGCCGCTCTATCCGCAATATTCAGCAGCAACCACAGCCAGCGTTTGCGATCGAACCTTCAAAGCCCTTGCCAAAATGCGCTGGCAACCGGCTGTACGGACGGCAGCGAGTTTTCATGATCAGCCAACTTATGTCGAAGCGCTCGCCAAGAGCATCAAGGATCACATTGCCGGCTTAGACTTTGTTCCGGACAAGGTTCTGATGTCCTATCATGGGATCCCGAAAGCCTATTTCGACAAAGGCGATCCCTATCATTGCCACTGTCACAAGACGACACGCCTCGTTGCTGAAGAATTGGGATGGGCCGAGGGCTTTGCTATGACCACGTTCCAAAGCCGATTTGGACCGACGCAGTGGTTGGAGCCTTACACTGACAAGACCCTTGAGGCGCTGCCGGAGCAGGGGGCTAAGAAAGTTGTGGTCGTCTCGCCCGCCTTCATATCGGACTGTTTGGAAACCCTGGAAGAGCTCGCCATGGAAGGGCGCGATGAATTCTTGGAAGCCGGCGGTGAGGCTTATTCCGTCGTGCCTTGCCTGAACGATACGGAAGCGGCAATTGACGTCATCGAAGATGTCGTGCGCCGAGAAATTGCCGGTTGGGTCACCTAAAGCGTGGATGGTTGGATCAAAAACGGCAAAGTCCGCGGACGGATTACGGAGGATGGCGCTTTAGAAGTGCGGTGCTTCGGCCTGACCACGCAGACAAAATACTACAAACAGCTGTTCCGAGAGTTCTTTCGCAAAGACTTCACGCCTCTGCGCCCAGGCTATGGCGATTATGACGTGCACATTGTCATGGAATATACCGGCGATGCGCCATGGATGGATCTCGATAATCTCGCCAAAGCGCTACTCGACAGTCTGACGGGCAATGCGTTCGAGGATGATCACCAAGTCGCGCGCCTGCTGGTCGAACGGCGCGTGGGTGACCGAGAAGGGATCTATATGCGCGTCCGCGCCATGGATGGTGCTTTATGAGCGGCTATTGCAGCTTTCAGCATGACCATGCTCGCACGCCGTGAGACGGGCCTTCTTGGCCGCGGCAAGGTCAACCTCACCGCCGAGGCCAAGCTCTAAGTCCTCAGCATACCAGGCACAGCCAATATCATGCCCAATCGCGCAAGCGCGCTCGGTGAAGACCCGAACTAGGGCGCTACGCTCTGGCCCCGATTTCATATGAATGAGCACAAAGTCCGCGGCGGCGACACACATGTCTGGCCGGGCTTCTGTACCGGCTGGGCAGGAAGCTTCATTGACCTGCAGGGCTTTGTCGATGCTAATTTCGCCGCCAACGCCGCGGAGGTAGAAATCAGCGGCTTCCTGACACGAGGGCAGCCGGCCCAGCAAACAAGACTGTTCAAGTTTCTCGCGCGCAAGTTCCGGATTAGGCTCGGTCGCCCGTCCGGTCAGGTAGTACCCTGACGCCGTTGCGCAGGCCTCCCCATCGCCAAGGCTGCACGCGCGCTCCGTATAGGCAACGGTTGCGAGGTGCGCTTCGGCGGTGTTTTGCCCAGCATAGTGGCGCGCGAGGTTCTGACAGCCGCGCACATACTCAATCGCGCACAGCTCTTCAGAGAGGGCCAGGTAGTTTGGCGTATTGGCCGCTCCACCGCTCCGTTCCGTCGGCGCGTTGTAGACATCAAACAGAGTCTCGCAGGCCTGTGAATTGGCCGAGGTCACAGCATCTGCGAAACACGCGGTGCGAAGCGGTTGGACTGCGGCGGCCGGTCGTCCTGCAGCGAAGAGGGCAGCAGCGGATTGAATAAGCGTTTCGGAATCGGTGGAAGCGTCAAGTTCGTTCGGCGCTGTGTCTAGCTGCGATTGCAACCTTTCGGAGAGCGCGGCCAGAGCCTGCTCGGCGTCTGCCGCGATCGCGTCTTCTGCCCGATCCGTTTCGACGGTTTCGATTTCCGCGATGTCTTCACTGTCTGGCGTGACAGGATCGGTAGGTTCGGTGGTCTCGGCGAGTACAATCTCTTCCGGTTCAGGCGCGGCGTCGGGTTCAGGCGCTTCGGGTTCAGCCCCTTCGACAGGTGATGCCTGCTCCTCTTCGCTTGCATCGGTCAGAAGAAGCTCATCTGGCGTCGTGCGCGCGCAATCGAGCTGTGTTTGCGCCCAATATAGGAGAACCGGGCTCGGTGCGTTGGGTAGGGCCGTCGCAGATGATGAGATCATGTCTGAGGTGCTGCCTTCACAGCGTCCATTCGACAGGCAGGCGGCAATATGGCTGACAGCGTCTGGATCGACCGCAACCGACGCACCACCTTGCCACTCCCATTTCAACACTATCATGGCCGCATAGCGGTCTTCGAGCATGCGTTGCTGGGATTCAGGAACAAGTCCGTCGAGCGCAGATAACGCGTCTCGCGCGGTCTCAGCGTAGCGGTCAACCGATGACTCTGGCGGACAGTCCGCAAAAGCTGTCGCGGGCAGGATCGCAGCGCTCGCTACGAGAAGCAGCCCCCGTAAGGGTTTCAGCATTGTCGTCCCCGAATACTCTACTCAAATTGGTTACGCGTACGAAACGTACCATGTGCGTTGATAATCAACAAGATTATGCACTATTTGTGCCCCAAAACCGCATCGCTTCGATAATCGGTTGCATTTTTCGACCTTTATCGGTCAAAAAATACTCAGAACGTGGGGGATGCGTGTCATAGATTTGGCGGGAGACGACGCCATGATCCTCAAGCATTTTTAGTCGATTAGACAAGGTATTAGGGGCGATTCCCGTCAGCGCAGCTTCGAAATCAGAAAATCGGCGGGCACCATGATCAATGAGCTCCCGCAAAATCTCGCTCGTCCAACGCGATCCTATGATGAATGCGGTCCGAGAAACCGGACAAAGGGGGAGATTCTTTTCACGCATGCGTCATCCTAAACAATTTACTTGACCATTGCTACTAACTACAAAATATATAGTTACTACAAGATAGGAGGTATTTGCAATGGCGTTTGAACTGCAGATGGTGGGCGTTACCACGCTGATTTTATTCATTTTACTGAATTATCAGGGCGCTTTGGTCCCGATCTATCAGGGCTTTGCCTGGGGCCTGGGCAGCCGCGATGAACCGAAAGACAAAACGGCGCTGCAAAACCGGACGGCGCGCACGGTCGCCAATCATATCGAGGGCATGATGCTTTTCGTGCCGCTGGCCTTAATCGTTGAGCTAGGTGGCCTCTCATCCGGGCTGACCGTCCTCGGGGCGGGCCTGTATGCGGCGGGACGCGCAGCCTTTGCGCCGCTTTACTTAATGGGCGTCGCCTATTTGCGATCGCTCGCCTGGGGCGTATCGGTCTTAGGGATCATGCTGATTGGCTATGAAGTCTTATTGGCGCTGTTCTAGCTCAACCGCTTGAACGGCATCGGGATAGCGGTGGCGGTCGATTTTGCTACCAGCTTCCCGTCGGCGTCGAAGCACTCGGCTTCCATAAAGGCGGCTGAGCGCCCCCATTTTAGGATCCGCGCCTCGACCGAGGCTTTGCCAGGCATCAAGCGCCGCAAATAGGAGATTTTCATCTCCAAAGTCGGCGCGGTCATGGTCACGTTTGAGGCGATGATACAGCACGTGCTCATCGCTTCATCCATCATCGCGGCGATAAATCCGCCTTGCACGGCGCCAGTTGGATTGGCGAATTGCGGCGAGACATCGAAATCCATCCGGACCCGTTTGGCGTCCTGCTCAACCTCCACGAGACGCATACCGAGGGTCTCGGAGCAGGGCGGTCGTTTCTTACTGTTCTGGAAGCGCGCCAGCATGTCGGCATCAGACACGCGCGGTCGCTCATTGGTTGGACTGTCAGACATGCTTACTTTCGGCGGAAGGCGTCGAGGCTGACAACCGTTTCGCCTTCGGCGCCGTCATTTTCGGCGGCGGCATCGGTTTCAGTTTCTGCGGCGTCTGGAGCAGGCGCAACCACACTCGCATCCGCTTTTAGGCTTTCGCCTTTTTCGAAGCTCACGCCAAAATTGACCGCGGGATCGACGAAACGAGTCATCGCCACATAAGGGATAGAGAGATGTTGTGGCACGCGATTGAATTTGAGGATGATCTCAAAGTGGCCGTCATGCACTTCCAGGTCCCAATACTGGTGCTGGATGACAATCGTCATCTCTTCCGGGAATTGCTCAATCAAGTGATCGGGAATTTTCACGCCCGGGGCTTTGGTGCGGAACGTGACATAGAAATGGTGATCCCCTGGAGGAGCCGAGCCTTTCGCGGCTTGACGCAATGCTTCGCGAACCACGCCGCGCATCGCGGCTTGGGTCAGCGCCTCATAGCCAATGTAATCCGTCATCCGCGTCTCCCAATTCCAGGCGATCTGATTAGCGCCTGCTTTGCGAACCCGCAACGCTGTTCATGCGTGAGGCGAGCCAAAAACTGTGTCTTCCCCAAACGGGGCGTTTTGATCGGCTTTTTGCCAGAACTGTACCAATTGCTGCAGGACTGGCCTATTCTACTGAATAAAAGTGGAGGCTTCTGTTGCCAGGCGCCTCCGGGCCCCGCCTAAGGCGCTGATGC
>CAYNUI010000045.1:10944-13456 GCA_964400185.1 uncultured Hyphomonas sp. | reverse complement strand
TTCAATGTCGAAGGTGATGGCCAAGATGTTTGGCCGTTTGTCGATCCAGATGATTTCTCGAGATTTGACGTCAGCAAACTCGATCAGTGGGAGATCGTGTTCGCGCATATGCAGAAACAAGGCATTCTGTTGCACGTGGTCTTACAGGAAACCGAGAATGAACTGACTTTCGATGGCGGTGACACAGGTGCCGAGCGTCAACTTTACTTGAATGAATTGATCGCTCGTTTCGCCCACCATCCGGCATTGGTTTGGAATCTCGGCGAAGAAAACGGGCCCGTCTATTGGCGGCCGGAGGGACAAACCACTCAGCAAAGAGTGAGCATGGCCTCCTATCTAAAAGCGAATGATCCTTACAAGAATTCCGTCTTTCTCCACACGCACGCTGAACCGGAAGGCAAAACGGATATCCTTACGCCGTTGCTTGGGTTTGCCGACCTGGATGGACTTTCATTTCAAGTGGCGAACCGGGAGACGGTGAATGCTGAGATTCGCAATTGGATGTCGCAGTCGGCGTTAACCGAACAGCCTTGGGCGATCACGATGGATGAGATCGGAGAATGGCATACTGGCGCGATGACGGATGCGGCTGACCCTGGGCATGATACGTTGCGGCGGCATGCGCTGTGGGGAACGCTCTTAGGCGGGGGAGCAGGTGTCGAGTGGTATTTCGGTGCGCAATCGGCGGCGAATGATCTCACTTCGGAAGACTGGCGGCTACGCAGCAATCTCTGGGCGCAAACTCGGCATGCGTTGGACTTTTTTGAAAACCAGCTTGCGTATTGGGACATGAGGCCGTGCGAAAACACGGTTGCCTATTGTCTAGAGAAGGCCGGAGAGGTCGTTGCTCTATACGTCGCGAGTGACGCTGATTTCCCTGTGTCCGTACCTGGAATGGCAGCCACTTCGAACGTTCACTGGTTCGATCCTGTATCCGGCGGTGATCTTGTTGAAAACGAAGCAATGATCGAGCGCAGCGCTGAGGGTATTGCAATCCGCGGAACATCGGATCCCAAGCGCGATTGGGTTGTTCTTGTGCGTCAGGAATGATTGACCTGCTGACACGCTAAACTTTCATCTCGATATACTTGCCGGTCATGCGCGCAGACGCCTCAAATCATGGAAACGCTTGAAGTTTCTCATTTGCACGGGATAGTCACCATCAATCGTTTTGGTGGATAAACCACCGGGTCGAGATGGGAGAGCCAAAGTGAGACTTTTAGTTTGGGCCGCTTGCCTGTCGGTGTTGGGCGCCTGCTCTTCGCCGACGGACGTTGAACCAGAAGAAACTATATCGGAGGCCGCCTTGGATCGCCCCGCGCCGCAAACTCTGGAAGATCGTTTTGCCATCCTCGCATTGGACTGCGTCCATCGCGAATATCCGAACAAGATTAGTCACGTGTTGCAATCGGAGGAGGATGCAAAACCGCCGCATGAGCTAACGCCAATTTTCTATGGCTGCTTCGATTGGCACTCCTCCGTCCATGGGCATTGGTTGCTGACACGGATATTGGCGACCAACCCAGAGAGCGTCTTGAGTTCCGAGATTCGCGCCAAGCTCGCGGAGAGCTTCACGGCGGACAAACTTGCTGGAGAGCTCGCTTACTATAACGCACCGGGTCGGGCGTCGTTTGAACGCCCTTATGGGATTGCCTGGTACTTGCAGTTGATCGCTGAATTGGAAGAGAACTCTGATCCACAGCTCACTGAATGGCGAGAAATCTTGCGGCCCCTGGAGGATGCGATCGTCGCGCAAACCCTCGCCTGGCTTCCAAACCTTTCTTACCCCATCCGTCTCGGGACACACAATCAGTCAGCCTTCGCGTTCGGACTGATGCTGGACTATGCTCGCACGGTCGAGAATGAAACGCTTGAACGCGCGCTCGTGGAGAAATCCATGAGCTTCTATCAGAACGACGTGAACTGTCCGCTGGCTTACGAACCCTCTGGCGAGGACTTTCTCTCGCCGTGCTTTATGGAAGCGGATCTAATGCGCAGGGTTTTGTCGAAAGACGACTTCGCTGATTGGCTAAGTCTGTTCCTGCCGGATATCCCGGAGACCGGAGCAGGGGACTGGTTGGAGCCTGGTATCGTGCTGGATCCGTCAGATGGAAAGCTGGTTCACCTAGACGGCGTCAATCTCTCGAGAGCTTGGGCGCTTGAAGGTGTTGCCAGCGCGCTGCCGGAGGGCGATCCCAGGATCGCTTCTCTACAAGCGTCTGCGGACCTGCACCGCGAGGTCGGGATCGCTTCGGTGTCAGATGAGCATTATTCCGGGAGCCACTGGCTCGCGAGTTTTGCGACCTACCTGACCACTCAGCGCGGCATCAAATAGGCGGCGGATCGAGATGAAGCTTAAATTTGGTCCTGGATTGCTCGTCGCTGCGGCCTTCATTGGGCCTGGGACCGTCACGGCGTGTACGCTCGCGGGCAGCAATTTTGGTTATGCGCTCATCTGGGCCTTGGTCTTTGCCACGATCGCGACCGTGATTTTGCAAGACATGGCCGCGCG
>CAYNUI010000045.1:6846-10844 GCA_964400185.1 uncultured Hyphomonas sp. | reverse complement strand
TTGATCGGACTTGTCCTGATCATGAGTGCGGCCTTCATTTTGAGCGTCTTCTTTGTGCGTCCCGATATTGGCGCATGGCTGAACGGCTTAGTGCCTTCCATTCCAGATGGCGGAACGCTCACAGCGATTGCGCTGATCGGGACAACCATCGTGCCGTACAATCTGTTTCTGCACGCAGCTGCTGCACGCCAAAAGTGGTCAGGCGGGGAAGCGACCCGTGAGGCGCGTCAAGAGTCTGCGCTCTCTATTGGCCTGGGAGGACTGGTCTCGATCCTGATCCTCACCACAGCGGCGAGTAGCCTGTTCAAGAGTGGACTTGAGGTCTCCAACGCTGCCGATATGGCCCGGGCTATCGAGCCGGCTTTTGGAGCTGCTGCGCGCTATCTTGTCGGCATTGGTCTTTTTGCTTCTGGATTAACGTCGGCGATCACAGCGCCCATGGCGACCGCGTTCGCGCTCAGCGAATTGCTGGGGGGCGATGAGGAACGGCGCGCGAAGCTGTTTAAAGCAACAGCGCTCTTTGTGGTGATCGTGGGCACGGCGATTAGCCTATCTGGCATTCGACCGGTCGCGCTGATTCTAGTGGCACAATATGCCAATGGCCTTCTCTTGCCGATCATCGCCGCTTTTTTGCTCTATGTCATGAACCGCAAGTCCTTGCTCGGCGTGCACGCAAACTCAATGCTCGCCAATCTTGCAGGCGGCGCGGTCGTGCTGATCACACTCGGTTTGGGATTGCGATCGATCTTGCGAGCTGCTGGAATGATGTGATGAGCAAGAGCATCGATCTCAATGCCGATTTAGGAGAGGGCTGCGCCTTTGACGCAGAGCTGATGTCTGTGGTCTCCAGCTGCAACATTGCTTGCGGCGGTCATGCCGGGGACGCGGCTTCGATGCGCATCGCTTTGACCCTTGCTAAGGAAAATGGTGTGGCGGCGGGCGCGCATCCCTCTTTTCCAGATCGCGAAAATTTTGGTCGCACGAAATCTGACCTTTCAGGCGAAGCGCTCGAGACGGTTTTGAAGGAACAAGTGCAAGCGTTGAAAGACGTGGCCGATGAGCTGGCCGTACCCCTTACGCATCTGAAGCCGCATGGCGCCCTCTACAACATGGCAGCGCGCGATGCTGGATTATCCCAAAGCATTATAAATGTTTTGAGGGAGGTCGTTCCGGACGCGCGCCTGGTCGGTCCGCCTTCGTCCGAAACCGAAGCGCTAGCAAACAGTCTGGGGGTCGCATACACGGCGGAAGGGTTCGCCGACCGTGCTTATGAAGACGACGGTCAATTGCGAGACCGGCGAAAACCCGGGGCGGTCTTGCCGGAAGGTGATCCGCAAATGAAGCAAGCCTTAGAGATCGCAACGCTAGAACGCGTGACCACCTATGGTGGGGCGCAGATTGCTCTGCCGGTCGCCTCGATTTGCGTGCACGGCGATACGCCGGGGGCATTTGCGTCCGCGCAGCAAATCAAAGCGAGCCTCCTGGACCATGGGCTTTCAGTATGTCCGCCCACTTAACCTTCCGGCGGATCGCAGATGATGTGATTGAAATCCCGGTCTCCACCGCCTCGGAGGCGCAGGCGCTCGCGGCCTCATTGCGCGAGACAGGAATAGCCGAAGACGTTGTCGCTGGTTTGAATTCTGTGGCTCTGCGGTTCGATCCGGCTGATCTCTCTGCGATCGAAAGCCGATTAGGCCCTGCGGTCTCAAGCTTGCCAACGGTTCAGTTGGAGCGTGAACCGATCGAAATTGAGATGACGTATGGCGGCGAACACGGGCCCGATTTCGAGCACGTCTGCGCCCAACTGGGCGTGTCACAAAGCGCGTTCATTGAGCGCCACACGGCCCTGCTTCATACCGTGGATATGATCGGCTTCACGCCGGGCTTTTCTTACATTTCAGGCCTGCCCGAGACTTGGAGAATCCCGCGCCTCAGCAATCCGCGAAGCCGCGTCGGAGCTGGTTCGGTCGGAATTACGGCCGGGTATACAGGCATCTATGCCCTCGCCGGTCCGGGAGGGTGGCCGTTGATTGGACGAACCTCCGCGCCTCTGTTTGATCCGGATGCAGCGGAGCCTTTTCTGTTAGCGCCAGGACAGCGCGTTAGGTTTAAGGCGGCCTGAGATGTTGCTCGTCCATAAGCCTGGTCTTCAGAGCACTTTGCAGGGCGCGCGGCGGTCCGGTTATCGCCATTTGGGGGTCCCGTATGCAGGGCCTGCAGATGCCTTGTCGATGGCGCTTGCGAACTATCTTGTTGGGAACGCCAAGGATGAGACTTGCCTGGAAATCACCTATGGCGGCTTCGAAGCGGAGGCGACCGAAGACTGTGTTTTGGCCGTGACCGGAGCGTGTGGAGCGCTGGAGATATCTGGCGCAGAGGCACCTCTGCACGAGACGTTGCGACTGAGAGCTGGGGACACACTCCTCGTGACTCCGCCAGCGACAGGTATGCGGGCCTATCTCGCCGTGGCGTCGGGCTTTGCGGCGTCCGCATTGTTCGGATCCACCTCGACTTATCTGCCTGCGGGCTTCGGAGGGTATGAGGGTCGAGCATTGCGGGCTGGGGATGAGCTCCGATTGAATGGTCCAATTGGACCGAGGAAAGATCTGGTGACGCCGTTTGATTTAAGACCCGTGTTTTCAGATGCGTTTGCGGTGCGGGCTTGCCGGTCGGCGGAAACCGATCTGATGGTGCCGGCTGACCAGGATCGGTTGTTCTCTGAAAGCTTCGTCGTCGGTCGGCAAGCCACGCGTATGGGGATCACACTGACGGGTCACCCCATTCATCCCAAAAGCGACAATCAGATGAAAAGCGCGCCCGTATTCCCAGGCACAGTCCAGTGTCCACCTTCGGGAGACCCCGTGATCTTGTTGAGCGATGCCCAAACCACCGGCGGCTATCCTCGAGTGGCGAATATTGCGCGATGCGACCGCCATATGCTGGGCCAAATACGCCCAGGGAACCGCGTACAATTCTTGAGACGCACCCCTGAAGAAGCGGCGCGCGATCTCCAAGACAAGCGAGCGCTGTTTGATCGCTGGTTCAATGGGTAACGCGCGAACTCATCAGTTCACGATGGTTCTGAGCTGAATATTGCGTCCTGGCGATAAGAAGTTTGCGGCGGAGACAATCGCATCGGCATCGATTTGGAAGTGCCGGTAAAGGTCATCAATTGTACCTGTTTGACCAAAATGCTCGACGCCGAGGGGAACGGTCTTGTGCCCCTGAACGCCGCCAATCCAAGCAAGCGTTGCCGGATGCCCGTCGGTCACTGTGATGAGGGTGGCATTGTTCGGTACGTCCTGCATCAAGCGTTCGATCTGGCTCTTCGCGGAATGGTGCCCGCGTGCGCGGGCGCGCCGAGCGGCGGTCCAGCCAGAGTTCAATCTGTCCGACGAGGTGATGGCGAGAACGCCAATGTCGCGTCGATCATTACCGATGCGGCCGGCGGCCTCAATCGCTTCTGGGGCGACACAGCCTTGATAGGCGATGATCAGTTCGCAATTCGCGCCGGGTTTGCGCAGCCAATAGCCGCCATCGATGACGCCTTGGCGAAACTCTTCGTCATCGCGAGATCGGACGCCAAGTTGCTCAATCGGCCGTGTCGTCAGGCGCAGATAGACCGATCCACCTGTTTCGTCGCGCAGCCAGGTGCGCTCATCCGGATCGCCTTCGCCATCGCGTTGCAAATAGTCAAAAGCCCAATCGACGATGATAGAGAGCTCGTCCAAATAGGCGGGTTCGAATGAGACGAGCCCATCTTGGCTCATGCCGATCAGTTGTGCGCCGATGGATTGGTGCGCGCCACCTTCAGGGGCGAGGGTCACACCTGACGGCGTTCCGACAATCATGAAGCGGGCGTCCTGGTAACACGCATAGTTCAAGGCATCGAGACCGCGCGCGACGAACGGATCATAGACGGTGCCGATTGGGATCAATCGCTCTCCGAATAGAGAATGCGAGAGACCTGCTGCGCCGAGGAGCAAGAACAGATTCAT
>CAYNUI010000045.1:4395-6746 GCA_964400185.1 uncultured Hyphomonas sp. | reverse complement strand
GTGACATCCGGCGAGGTGGTTAGAATGCGGTCGGCGATGGGGGCATCCATCTTGGCAATACCGTCTAGGATCTTACCAAACCCAGCTTGGGTCGACTGGACACGATCATCCAAGAAAACGGGGCCAGGGCTCTCAAGCACGGGGGCGGCGAAGCGTCGTGGACCTTTGGAGAAGAACGGCGTTTCGGCTAAGAACGCTTGGAGTTGGTTTTCATTCTGGAGGCCCGCGAATTTCTCCCACTCCTCACCCTCTGGAACCCCGATGCGCTCTTGGAACTCAGCCATTTGCGCTTTGTTCATGAGCCCTGCATGGTTGTCTTTGTGGCCGGCCAATGGCGTTCCCCAGCCTTTAATCGTATAGGCGAGAAAGACGGTGGGGCGCTCATCATTGATGGCGTTAAAGGCCGAGGTCAGCGACGGCAGGCAATGGCCGCCAAGATTGTTCATCAGATCCGACAATTCATCGTCGGTTCGTTTGATGAGCAATTCCGTGACATCGCCCTGGTCGCCAATGTCTTCCATCAAGCGCTCGCGCCAAGCTGCACCGCCCATAAAGGTCAGAGCTGAGTAGAGTTGGTTCGGGCAAGACTGAATCCAATCGCGAAGTTTGTCTCCGCCTGGTTCTTTGAACGCAGCTTCTTGCAGAGCGCCGTGGCGCAGCGTGACCACCCGCCAACCGAACGCTTTAAAGATGGCTTCGATCCGTTCCCAAAGACCTTCATTGACGATCCCGTCGAGGCTTTGGCGATTGTAATCGATGATCCACCAGGTATTGCGGAGATTGTGCTTCCAGCCTTCGAGCAAACATTCATAGACATTGCCTTCATCGAGTTCGGCATCCCCGACCAAGGCGACCATGCGGCCAAGCGGACGATCAGCGGCCCAGTCTTTGGCCTCGATATAGTCTTGAACCAGTGACGCAAATGAGGTCGCAGCCACACCGAGACCGACCGACCCTGTAGAGAAATCGACATCGTCAATATCCTTGGTCCGGCTCGGATAGGATTGCGCGCCACCGAGCCCACGGAAATTCTCAAGCTTTTCTCTTGTCTGCTGACCCATCAAATACTGCATCGCGTGGAAGACGGGCGACGCGTGCGGTTTTACCGCGACGCGGTCCTCGGGTTTCAGCGTGTCGAAATAGAGCGCGGTCATTATCGACACCATCGATGCGCATGAGGCTTGGTGCCCGCCAACTTTTACGTCGCCTTCATTCTTCTCGCGCAGATGGTTGGCATTGTGCACGGTCCAGGCTGAAAGCCAGAGGAGTTTCTTCTCTATTTCTTTCAAAATAGCGGGGTCGCGGGCCATGATATCTACCTGTTATTTTTTCAGAGGCACTGGGGTCGTGCGCAAGTTTGATCACGTCTAACAGAAACGCGCCTTGGTTCAATCAGCTCTCTACGGAGCCTGATCGTGCCAACACGGAAATTGGTTCGCTCTCGGCTAAGGCTGAGACGCAAGCTCCCGGGCAGGATAACCAAGCGCCTCATCAATCATGGGATGGGTCTGCAGAAAGGCTTTTGCTTTGGAGCTGAGATCGATTGAGTGAGCGAACAGCTCCCATCTTTTTAGGGCCTGTTTCAACATGAGCGTCTGAAGTTCCAAGGCGACGGGTTCGAGCCCCTCTCTCAGTTTTGGTGACTTAAGGTCGATGGCCTTCACCGTTCCGAGCTCTTCGAGCATCTCGAGTGTGTGGTCGACAACCGTTTCGGATTGGGCTTTGCTGATCGCGTGGCCTTTGGGCCGGGCCTCAACGTCGAACTCAAGCAGGGCGGAAGCGTCGACAATGCCGCTCCCCATACGATCGCCAAGTGGCGGTATTTTGCGAGCACTCCCGGAAATCGCAAAACGGAACATATCCATAAGCGACTCGTCCGGGCCGAGTTTAGAGACCAATGCCGCGTGACCATGATGTTCGAGCCAAAGGGCTGCTACGCCCGCCGTAAGCGCGACGGAAAACGAGGTGCCTTCGCCAGCGCCAACCTTGTCGGTTTCGGGTTGCATCGGCTTCCGAGAGGCGCACCACACAAACTGTGCAGGGGCGCTAACATCAATGGACCGGCCGCTAGAGCTTCCCACCCACGCAGACTCTGAATCCCAGCCATTGTCCGGCATCTCAGGGCTTGTGCCGGCGACGGCTAAACAGTTTCGAAACCGGGCGGGGTAAACAACAAACGGAACGCAATTTCCTGCGGCTGCAAGAACAAGAATATTCTCTCTTTCAGCCCGTTCGATCGCGGCGCGTAGCACCCAACTCCAAACGCCTCCTAGGCTCATCGTAATGATGTGCGCACCGCGTTGGCGTGCGATATCCACGGCTTTCGCCACGCGCCATTGAGTCAAGCGGAT
>CAYNUI010000045.1:0-4295 GCA_964400185.1 uncultured Hyphomonas sp. | reverse complement strand
TTGAGTTTGGCTTCTGGCACATTGAGCTTTTGAAGCGCCCAATCGAATGCGAGCCCCATTGGGTTCGCCGTCGTGGGTTTCTTGCACTTAGGCGTGAAGCACCCGGCGGCTTTGATGACTTCGACTTCGGGGCCATCCACTTCGTCGAGTTGGAGGCCGGTAAATCCGAGTTCGATGGCCGGTTCGATATAGCGAAGTTTGAGGCCATCATCCCGAGAGAAGGCCGCTTGGAGCGCGTACGTGATCTCAAACTCGGAGCCCTGAAGATCGTGAAACGAAACGCCGAGTATTGTGAGCACGAAGTGCAAAGGAGCATTCTCGGTTTCAAACAGAGGATCGAGCTTGAATTGAATTTCGGGAAGCGTGTTAGTGAGGCTTTCAGTTAGCTCTGCCGCTTCAGACGGTGCGGTCAGCTCAAACGCGAAGGCGAGTTGGTTGGGAAGATGACCGGAACTTCGCTCAAATGAAGCATCGGCCTGAATGGCCCGTATGCGTTCAAGTTGTTTAGCAAGAAAATCCATTGCGTGAGCGCGCCGCTCCCTGTCTGACTTGTCTTCAGCCCTATCGAGTCGGAACCGGGAGTTATGTGAGGATTGGCACAGCAACTGATAAAAACTCTGTCATGAGACAAACGCGCAAGAAGTGACTTTCGGATTGCTTTTCTCGCGTGCAATCGTTCTGTTTTCGCCAGCCTTGTGAGAATTCTCACACAAGAGCGAGCCCAAATTTGTTACGTATTTACAAGGAATAAAGGGGTGAAGGATGCGGCCGAGGTTCGATAAACAAAGAAGAGATGTCACGAGCAAAGAGATTGACGGGATCACAGATCTCGTCGTCTGGGCGCCGATCAAAGAAGGCTTCATCGACGCCTTTGTGAACGTCACATATGAAACGCGCTTGCGGGTGGTTTCAGAAGCTCTGCACAGCGTTCGCAAAAGTGCGCGCGAGTACGAAGATTTCGAGCCTTATGCCGACACGGCGAAACGTATCCTCTCCCTCCTCGATTTTCGTATCGGTATCGTCGATCGTGATGTGTTTGGTGAATACAAAGTGCCAAGCACCAGCCGAACGACGCTCAGGCCCCGCAAATATATGTATCTGGTTGCCACATTTGATGGCCCGTGGGAGCCCTACATTCGTGAGATTTGGCGACCGCTCGGGTACTTCTTGGATTTGGTCCTCTGCAATTGCGAGGGCTATCTTCCTGCCAGCGACAATAGTTTTGAAGACTATGCCCAATGGGTTCGTGACAATCAGCTCGATTCCGCGATTTTCTATTCAACCTCCGGCCTAACGGTCGAGGATAAGATCTACCTGTCTGACGTTGAGCAAATTCTGCTTGATCATCCGAACGCAAATCCAATCGATAAAGTGGCGCGTCACACGTTCACACATCCCGACGTTGCAGCGGAAGACGCGCGAACGAAAGACCCAAAACGCGCGCTGACGCTTGGCGCAGAAGCGCTCAATGTTTTGTACAAGCTCACCGACTTCTATCCGCCGACCTATCTCAATGGAGAGACAGGGGCCAACAAACAAATGGGAGAGGGGAGGTTCCTCCTAAATGCTGCGCGCGAACTCATTCGCGGGTTTGACCCGGAGCTGCTTCCGACCGGAGCTCAGCGGTTGCTCGCCGATCAGATTGAATGGTTCGGTCGCGATATTGGAAAGCCCAAACCAAAACCGAAGGATGGTCCTCTCGACAAAAGCGAGGTCCAAAAAGGCCTGTTGAGCGATTATGATGAAGGTGATGCGGTGATTACGCATGGGGCCTTATTGCTGTCGCGGATTACCGATCCGGATCGGTTCAAAGAATTCCTGAAATTCTCTGTATGGAGCTGGGAAGATGCCGCGACACCCGGGTTTCGTCCGCCGGGTCAATCGCCGATTTCCTTTGGCCCAGGTTTCTTCCTGAACATCGCCTTCTCCTATGGTGGATTGACCCGCTTGGGGCTGCCGGATGAGCAGCTAAAAGTGTTCCCGAAAGAGTTCCGACAAGGCATGCAGGAACGCGCACCATCGATCGGCGATGAATTCGCGAACCATCCCCGCAATTGGAAACTTCCGGTCCGCAACTGGCCAAACGATACGGATAAAGTCCCGCCCATCGAACTCGCAGAAATCGATTTTGTCATCCAAGTCCGCGCCAGCTTGCGTGACAAAGGCAAAGACGATCCGGAGAACGAGTTCTACCGGTTCAGCCAAAACGCGCAGAGCTGCCTTCCCGGCGCGAGCCAGTTCGCTGAGCAGCACACGCAACCGCCCGCACGCTCAGCTGGAAATGGCGGACATGACGGGCCAGGCGGGTACGCAGCCGACCTTCTTCAGTCTGTCGCGGATGGGGCGGGTGAGCCAGACGTTCGCGCCGCGACAAAACTCGATGCCTATATCGCGATCATCTCTGAATTGGGGAAACATTGGGGCTTCAGCATCCTTGGCATTGAAGACATGGTTCGGTCTGAAGCGGCGAGCTACAAGCCCCCTGCCAAATCGCCAAAGTCGCAGGAACCACAGAATGTCCCGACGGATCATTTCGGTTTTGTCGACGGGATCAGCCAGCCGGTCGTCAAGCCATCTCCGGACAAGTTGAAAGGTCCGACTGACATTCTCATTGGCGATATTTTGTATGGGTATCAGAACACTCGTGGTGACTTCGCAAACCCGGATAAGAAAGACTCTTTGCTTCACAATGGCAGCTTCATGGTGGTGCGGAAGATGTCGCAAAACCGAAAGGCGCTCGACAAGATCGAAAAAGACCACGGCACCTCCGTGGTCGAGAAAATCGTGGGACGCAAACGCGATGGCACGCCGCTCGTGAAGGGGTACAAAGGCGCAAACAAGTTCGACTACAAGAAAGACCCGGATGGCGAGCAATGTCCGCTCTCGGCGCACATTCGGCTGGCCAATCCGCGAACCGGAAATCAAAAGCAGCGCGACCCTGAAATTCTGCGGTATCCACCGAAGATCCTGCGCCGCGGGATGAGTTTCGGCGAGCGGTATAAGAAAGACCCCAAAGGGGATAGAGGGCTCTTATTCATTGCGCACTGTTCCAGCATTGCGGAGCAATATGAGACGATCCAACGCTGGCTAAACGCGGGGAACATTACCGGCGTTTCGAGCACCCTCAATGATCCGCTTACAGGCGTTCAGGCGCGCAGCGGCCGGCGCGTCTATCGCTTCTTCGATGGCGGCAAGCTCAAACATGTCGAGCTTAAGGAGCAGCTTTCCAGCTTGGATTGGGGCGAGTATTTCTTTGTACCATCAAGGTCGGCGCTCGATCTATTGGAGCAAGATCATCCTCGCTCCAATGCGCGTGACATTGAGATGGGCGAGGCGATCATTCAACAAATCGAGCAGCTTGATCCCATCGTGCAACGCCAAGAATGGAAGCGCTTGCTTGAAGATTACCTCGCCCGCGAACCCACACAGCACAATCTGTCGCCGCCCGTTTGGCAGGCTATTCAGGCGCGCAAGGGCGCTTATCGGATCGAGAATGGTGTTGAGTTTGACGAGACCCATCCGTTAAACGGCGTCCCCGTCGTGTTAGTGACTGACGCTGACGAAATTCAGAAGATCTTCGACAATGAACCCGCGTCTGAAAAGAGCGGCTGCCCATACTCAACCCGTGAGCAACTGGCGCGCTGTAGCTCTGACGACTCTTTTGGCGCGATCTTCGTTGCCATCGATGAGGACGTGGAGCCGTATCCGACCAACGGCATGCGCTATGGGTCGTATCAAGAGGAGTCTTACCCGGCCAATGCGATCTTGATGAACTACCCCACTGAAGGGGCGTTCACCGCAGGCTACAAGTCCGGTGAGGCGGTCTTAAAGCGGCTTAAGAAAGCGATCGAAAAAGCGATTGAAGAAGACCCAACCACTGATCGAGAGTTCAAAATTGAACTCGGCGGCCAGTATATTCAGCCCGCGCTTGCTGGCGTCTGTAAGTCCTGGTTCGGACTTCCGGATGGCAAGTACTTCAAGCCGGGGTCATGGAATTGGAAATGGATTTGGAGCAAGTCCGAAAAACCCGTTTGTCCTGGGGATTTCCTGGCGCCGTCTCGGCATGCCTTCTATCCGCGCCCGACAGATCCGATCGACAAAATTGGCCGCATTCATGGCGCCAAATTGCGAGCGGCGGTGAAGCACCATGTCGACGCCCATTGGGATGCCAAAGCACCAAGCATGCCGGGAGCGGTCGTGAATGGTATGTATCTCGATCTGCTGAAGAAGGCGAAGAAGACGCCTGCGAACGAAGCGTATTATAAAGATCTGCTGGGACGAAACATTATCGGGAT
>CAYNUI010000044.1:7074-13484 GCA_964400185.1 uncultured Hyphomonas sp. | reverse complement strand
TGATCCACGCGCTCGCCCGTATCAGAGAGGGACTGCCCCAAGGCGGGGCCGACCCCCATCAGGATCAAAGCAATTGCAGCCATGGATCGACGCATAAAAAGGTCTCCTACAGATGTAACCTACACCTTAACTTTAACTACGGCCTTATCAGGGCAAGGCGCAAGGCTTTCTCACCCACCGAATCTCACCATTGCGTAAAGAAGCAGCGCCCCAATCGCCATGGACCATAGTCCTGACTGACGAATGGTCGCTTCCGGGAGCTCTGAGAGCCAAGCGCCAAAGCGTTTCATGGCGTCGGGAGCACCAGCATAGATCGCGCCTTCGAGCAAAAACCAGAGACCGATGCCCGCCAATATTATCGTGATCATCGCGATCGCTCCCCGAATCAAAAAGCCCCAACCAACATAGGCTGGTCGGGGCTGTTTGGATATCGATACGGGTCTATCGTCGCGGCGTTCCGTTCGCCCGTGCTTGTTCGATAAACTCATCGCACAGGCCAAGATTATCCGGACCGACCACGATTTGAGTGCCTTCCGTGAAGGCTTGCTCGCACGCGATTAAAGCGCGTTGGAAGCGGAAGAATTCTTCGTCTTGCTCGTAAGCTTCGGCGTAGATTTCGTTCCGTTGGGCGTCGCCCTCACCTCGGATTTGCTCTGATTCACGGCGTGCTTCAGCGAGGAGAACGGTCCGCTCACGTTCCGCTTCAGCTCGAACCAGGCGGGCACGTTCGTCCCCTTCGGCTCGGATTTGCTCGGCTTGCTGGTTCCGTGTCGCCGCCATCCGGTCAAAGACACGCTGAGACACGTCCAAAGGCAGGTCCACGCGTTTGATGCGCACGTCGATAATATCGATGCCTCGACCTGCAATCGCTGAGCTCAGGCTCTCGCGGATTTGATCCATCAGCTCAGACCGCTGACCCGAAATGATCTCTTCCGGCAGTTGGCTGCCCAACGCGTTCCGGATCGCAGTATCGGTAAAGCGAAGAAGCTGGTTTTGCGCTTCTCGCTGTGTGCCCAAACGCTGATAGAATGCCAGCGGCTCAGAGATCCGCCAGCGGACAAAAGCGTCTACGATCAGTTGTTCTTGGTTCGACGCAAAGACTTCAATGTCTGGCACGTCGAGGCCAAGGTTTCGCTTGTCATAGGTGACGACAGACTGAACGAACGGGATCTTGAATTTCAATCCGGCTTCGTCTGCGCCTGGCTCGTTATAGGCTTGAACCGCACGACCGACTTGCAACACCAAAGATTGCTGACGTTGGTCAACGATGAAGAAGGAATTCAGCAGTGCGACGATCGCACCGATGACAATGACAATTCCGACAATTCCAAACGGTCTCATGTCTAGTTTCCTCCGCTGCGGTTCACGCGATCAAGCGGCAAGTAAGGCACCGCACCAGAATCGCTGTCGAGGATAAGTTTGTCCGTTTTGCCAAGGACGCTTTCCATGGTCTCGAGATACATCCGTTCCCGGGTCACGCGAGGCGCTTTACGGTATTCGATCAGGATCTGCTTAAAGCGATCTGCTTCACCGGTCGCGTCCGCGATCACACGGTCACGATAGGCTTGTGCGTCCTGAAGGACTTGCTGAGCCTGACCACGCGCACGCGGAACGATGTCGTTTGCGTAGCGATTGGCTTCTTGCACAGCGCGCTCAGCATCTTGGCCTGCGTTGATCACGTCGATAAAGGCCGCACGCACTGGCGCCGGAGCTTGGGCTTCTTGGATCTCAACGTTTTCGATGTTCACACCAGCATTGTAATCGACCAAAAGCGTCTGCAGCTGGCCGCGCACATTGTTCTGGATCTCTGTACGACCGGTCGTCAGGACGGCGTCGAGCGTTGATTTGCCGACGACCTCGCGCATGACGCTTTCCGCAGCGGCTTTCACCAAAGGCGTACCATTGTCGATGTTGAGGATGAAGTTCTCTGGGTTCTCGCCGTCATAGTACCAGAACACACGGAACTGTACGTCGACGATATTTTCGTCGCCCGTCAGCATCAGGCTTTCGCCTTGGTTCACGCCAACTTGCGTTTCTTGTTGTCTTTCAGACGGCAGGATCTCATGCGTTTCGATTGGTGCAGGCAAGTGGACGTGAAAGCCCGGCGTAAAATTCTTTTGATACTCGCCAAATCGGAAGACCGCGGCGCGCTCGCCTTCGTCTACGACGACGATGCCGGTTGCAAGCCAAGCGACAAATGCCACGACGCCAAGTAGGATGAACCCACCAGGTCCAAGGTTTGGACCGCCTCGACCTCTACCGCCGCCGCCATTTCGACCGCGTCGTGAGAATCGTTCCTGCATCTTTCGCATTTGCTCTTCGATGTCATTCCCGCCGCCGCCTTGGCCGCCACCGCCGCCACCGGGACGTCCCCATGGCGATCCGCCATTGCCGTTGCCGCCGGAACCGCCGCTGCCCCAAGGACCGCCATTGGTTTTCGGAGGCTCGTCGCCATTTCCGCTATTGTCGTTCCAGGGCATTGCCCCTCCTTTTGGTCACACCAGTTCTCTGGCTTTTTGTTCGCATGGTGCCTATTTGCGTTCGAACAGCCGCTTCATCAAGGACATAGCCCATGTTTTGGGACAAGAAAGAACAGAATTCTCTCTCAGATGCGACCATTCGTGCCGCCCTAGGGGCACCCGAATGGCTTTCTGGGGTGCGAATCTCTGATTCCGGCCAGGTTACTTTAGTCATCGAAGCCGATCCTTCTGACATGGAACGCGCAGAAACACGCCGCCTCGAAGCAGAGTCGCGTGTCCTCAGTGTTGAAGGCGTCACCGACGTGAAAGTCGTGCTCACAGCTGAGCGGACGGCTGGCCAAAGCGCGCCCGCCGCCCGGCCTGCTAAACCCCTTCCGACGCATTCCAGTCCACGCCGTGTTCGCAAAGGGGCGCGCCTCTCAGACGAAGCGCTCAATCAGGGCCAGCCGCAGCAAAGCTCTCAAATCGCTCCGATCCCCGGCATTTCCCGAATTCTCGTAGTTGCGAGTGCCAAAGGCGGCGTCGGGAAATCGACTGTCTCGGTCAATCTCGCCGCGAGTTTTGCCAAACAAGGCCTGCGCGTTGGCTTGCTCGACGCAGATATCTATGGGCCGTCCATTCCCACCATGCTCGGCGTGGCCGATGCGAGCCCGAGCGCAAACAAAGACAACAAACTGGTCCCCGTCCAAGCCCATGGGATTGAGACGCTTTCAATCGGTTACCTGACAGATCCCGACGCGCCCATGATTTGGCGAGGGCCCATCGTTCAGTCCGCGATCTCGCAAATGTTAAACGACGCAGCTTGGGGCACGCCTGAAAATCCACTGGACCTGCTGATCATCGATACCCCTCCTGGCACTGGCGAGGCCCAACTGACGCTCGCACAGAAAGTGCCGGTCACCGCGGCCGTCATCGTAACAACGCCGCAAGAAGTTGCGTTGGCCGATGTAAAACGCGGCGCTGCCATGTTCGCCAAAACGCACATTCCCGTTCTTGGCATTGTCGAAACCATGAGCTGGTTCGAAGATCCGGCTGGAAACAAGCACTATCTCATGGGGGAAGGTGGCGGCGCGCGCATGGCGCAGAGCCTTGGTTTGCCAATGCTGGGACAGATCCCGATGATTCAAGGCATTCGCGAAGCGGGCGATGCTGGTGCGCCTTATGCGGCAGCCGAGGATGAGAGCGATAATCTGTTCACGCCACTCGCGCGTGAAATTGCGCTCAGTTTGGATGCGTTGGACACGAAACCAGCGCCCAAAATTATCTTCGAAGAATAAGGCGAAATCGATCAAATTTGATCGATCCTTTGAACAAGCGCTTCGGACTTTTCCTGTAACAATCATTACAGGGTAAAGGTCATGCTGAGCACATCATCCAGATTACATACGGTGGTTTACGCCATACTGCTTTCAGTCGTTCTGATCTGCGCGACTGTGCACTTCACGGCGATCATCACGCCATACTTGGAAGAGCGAGCTGCGAATACGGCGCTGCTGACGTCCGCGATCGCGTCATGCCTGTTGGCGCCGCCGGCTTCGATCTTGATGGCGCTCTATTCGAGCAAACTGATCTCAATTCAGGAACAATTGCATGAACTTGCGACGACAGATCCACTCACCGGACTGCTCAATCGCCGCGCATTTGCGCATCGTTTCGAACGCGAATCTGCACGCTATGACCGCACGAACCGTCCGATCTCACTGCTTCTGATTGATTTGGACTATTTCAAGCTCATCAATGATCGCCATGGCCATGCCGGTGGCGACGAAGCGCTGAGAGCTTTGTCAAACCATCTCAAGACGACCTGTCGCTTCGGTACGGATGATATCGCTCGATGGGGCGGCGAAGAATTTGCGGTGCTCCTGTCAGACACCGGTCATCAGTCTGCAATGCGGGTTGCCGAGCGCCTGCGCCGTCAGATCGAGACGTTAAAAATCTCATTCGACGAAAAAGCGATCCATCTCGAAGCCAGTATCGGCGTCATCGTGTGTCGGAAGCGTGAGACGCTCGAGCAAGCCGTACAGCGCGCCGACTTGTGCCTGCGCCAAGCGAAAGCTCAAGGGCGTAATCGGATCACGGTCTTCCCGGAAGAGCTTCAAGCCAAGGCTGAGTCTGTCGCTTAGGGTTTAAAGACCGACGCGACGTCGCCGCTTGCGAAACGCGAGATCGCGCGTGCATAGTCGTCAAATGACGACGAAACATCTCCTCGACCCCGAAATTCTGCCCGCTCTCGAAGCCTTTCCTGACATCTCGCTGGAAAAAGAGATGCTGCCGATGATCCGCGAAGCCGCGGCGCAGATGACTGAATTGGTTGATGCTGCCAGTTTCGGCGTGAAACGCGAGGAAATTGAAGTGCCCGGCTTAGCTGATGATCAACCAGCTGTGCGCTGCCTCGTTTACAGGCCAAACCAGTCCGACGGGACGACCGGCGCGTATTTGCATCTGCACGGCGGTGGATATTTGCTCGGGGCTCCAGAAGGGTCCGATCTACACAATGTCCGCATCGCTCAGCAACTCGGTATTACGATTGTTTCGGTCGATTATCGTCTTGCGCCGGAGCATCCTGCGCCAGCTGCTCTCCTCGACAGCTATGCGGTGCTCGCTTGGATGCACGACAACGCCTCAGATCTTCGCATTGACCCAGCGCGCATTGCCATTGGCGGCGAAAGCGCTGGCGGCGGTCTCGCAGCAGCGCTCGGATTACACGCGCGAGACAAAGGCCAATATCCAGTTTGCTTCCAATTGCTCACCTACCCCATGCTTGATGATCGCACAGGGAGCGAGAGCCACCCAGGCGATCCGTTGACCGGCGAATTTGTCTGGACCCGAGAACGCAATCGGCTTGGCTGGGCCTACTATCTGGAAGACTCTGAGCCCGCTGCCCCCAACGTCCCTGCGCGGGCGGAAAGCTTGGAGGGGCTACCACCAACATGGATCAGCACGGCTGCGCTAGACCTGTTTCGCGACGAGAATATCGAATATGCCCAGCGCTTATTGAGAGTGGGCATTGCGACCGAGTTCATCCTCTATCCCGGCGCCTGCCACGGCTTTCAGATGGCCCCGGATGCAAGCGTTTCAAAACAGTTTGCCAGGGATCACATGGAAGCGCTGGAGCGCGCGCTCAAGTCTGGCGCATAGGCCCACTCTTTTGGCCACTCAAAAGCAAAAGCGGCGTTCGCTTGAACGCCGCTTTTCCAGTTCCCCTTTGTGAAGCGAGGCTTAGCTCGCTTCCTTCTTGGCTTGATCTTCAAGGCCGTATTCGCGGACTTTGCGATAGAGCGTTGAGCGGCCAATCCCGAGACGGCGAGAGACTTCGCTCATGTGCCCGGCATAGTGTTCAATCGCATAGGCGATCAGATCACGCTCAACGTCAGAGAGGCTGCGAACTTCGCCGGCTTCGACCACGGGCACCGGCCCAACCCCTGGTACGCCTTGAGGCGCAGCATCATTGGCAGCGCTCGGACGCTCTGGAACTTCCGGCAGCGCCGCAATCTCAGGCATGATGCCGCTGATCTGCGGGAAATCGTGCGGTTGAAGCATATCGCCTTCACACAGGACAACGGCACGGAACACCGCGTTCTCTAGTTGGCGGACATTGCCTGGCCAATCGAAGGCGCAAAGCATTTTCAGTGTTTCCTCAGCAGCACCGACAATCCGTGTGCCTTCAGACGCATTGAAGCGGCCAATGAAATGATCCACCAACGCAGGCACATCCTCGACGCGCTCTTTCAGGCTTGGCATTTCGACTGGGAAAACGTTCAAACGGTAGAACAGGTCTTCCCGGAACGCGCCTTCTTTGACGCGCTGCGCCAAGTCACGGTTGGTTGCGGAGATAATCCGAACATCAACTTTCACGGGGCGGCGCGCACCGACAGGATCGACTTCGCCTTCTTGCAGAGCCCGAAGCAGTTTGACCTGCATGTCGAGTGG
>CAYNUI010000044.1:0-6974 GCA_964400185.1 uncultured Hyphomonas sp. | reverse complement strand
CGGATCACCTGACGCATAACCGGCGCGCTCGCGATCATGTCGTCAAAGCCCATCCCGCCTTCAGCCTTACGGGTCAATCGCTTCACTTCCCCCGTCAGCGATGACAGTTTGAGCGCGTTTCGGATTGAAACAACGACGCGCTCTGGGTTGGCAGGCTTAACGATAAAATCGACCGCTCCGCTGCGCATAGCGGCAACAATCGTGTCGATCCCGCTGGTCGCGGTCAGCATGATCACTGGCAGATCTGGGCGACGCTCAGTGAGCATTTCCAGCGTATCCATTCCGGACAGGCCAGGCATGGTCAGGTCAAGGAGGACGACGTCGGCGCCAGCGTTTGCATCTGTAGCAATGGCAACACCCGTCTCGCCGTCAGGGGCCGTTCGGCAAGCGAAGCCAGCCTTTTCAACCGCGGCTGTCAGGAGACGTCGTTGTGTTGGGTCGTCATCAATTACCAGAACCGTTTTGGCCATGCTACATCCCTCAATTATTCACCGCGCCAGAAGCGCGCGTGGTTCATTACGCTACGACCCGTAATGGCACATAGAGATGAGGTTATGGTTCAATTGACCGTTTGAATTTTATCGAATTTTATTCGATTTCTGAGAGGTCCTTGAAGACGTGCTCTCGCCAACCAACGCGGGAAAATGGCTTCCATTTGCCTTCCGGCTGAGCCAAGCGATCGGCAACTGCGACCATGACCAATGGATTGACGCCAAGGCCGATATGGCTGGCTGGAACAACAATGTTTTCGGTCTGCATGCCTTTTTCTGGATGCTGAACCGATCCACGCCACGAGACAATGCCGTCTGTCTTCGTCCAGATTGAAGTGGTCGGCACCGGCGGCGCCGCGCCGAGATCGAGATACCGGCCCTCTTCCTCGGGCTGCGTTTGCTTGCCATTGATCGCTTCAAAGATGCGACTCGGGGCTGCATGGCGACGATTATTACTAATCGGGCTCCCGAGAGAGATCACCGAACGCACGATGTCTGGGTGCATTTTCGCGAGTTCACGCGCAAATACGCCGCCGAGGCTCCATCCGACGATGGATAGTTTACGACCGTTCTCATCATAGATTCGCTCGACCAAGTCGGACATCATCTTTTCGCGCTCTTCATTGAAGCGCATATTGCGGCCGAGACCCCAGCCATAGGCATTGTAGCCAAGGTCATTGAACAAACGCCGCATCGGGCGTGTTGAGCGATCCGTGGTCATGAAACCCGGCAAAACGAGCACAGGATGCCCGTCACCACTGGGTAGATCGCGCATTTTACTTCTGAATAACCGGAATGCGCCGAGCTCAAGGACGGCGCGCCCTTCGGTTAGAGTCCAAAACGGATGTGGCGGTTTCGCCATTGCTGCAGCAGCCATATTATCCTCCCGTCTTCCGTGTTTTCACGGATATTTATGCAACCATGCTCTGTAACAAGTTACGTGGCAAGGCCGAGACTGGATTAGCTGGCTTTGGCTTTAGATTTAGTTGACGGTTTTCGCTTGGCCGTGCTGGCGCGGGGTTTGCGCTTCGCTGGTGCCCTAGTCTTTGCTGCAGCTGCAGCTTTTTTAGGGGCTGGCTTTGGCGGCGAGAGGTCCAGTCCGGCGATTTCTGCCATTTCCTCGAAACTCTCCTGCAGGCATTGCGCATAGAATTCGGGATCCGGCATGACGTCGCGATCGGCCGTAAACGTAATCGTCGCCTCTTTGACATAGCTTTGAACAACGTGACCGAGCGCCATTCCGTCGAGAAGGCACAAAAGCCCCTGCATGCTGACGAGTTTGGCTCCGGCTTGATAAATCGGTACTGGCGGTCCTGGCACATTGGTGACGACCGTGTTGATGACGGGTCGCGCCATATAGTTCGCGACGCCGAGCCGTGAGTAGAGCTGCGCGCCCAAGGCCATGAACAGAGCTGGCGAGACTTTACTCGCTTCGGTCATTTGCCGCGCGCCAAGAGCGCTCGTCATTTCCTTAGACCGGCTGGTCTGATCATAAACGTAAGCCATGCGCTCTGACGCATCGGCAATATGGGTTCCGAGCGGCGCGATCATCGCCGACACCTGGTTCCCCATTGTGTTCTTCTCGCCTTCGGTCCGAACCGAGATCGGCGCCATGGCGGTCATCGTCGTTTTCGGCAAGTCGTTGTGGTGCTTCAGATATTTATGCAGCCCGCCACCAATAATGGTCAGCATGACGTCATTGACTTTCGCACCGTCTGCGAGCGATCGCAGAGCTTTGATGTGTGCGAGTTCAAAGACACGCCCATCGACGACCCGATGAGGAGAGATTTTCGTGTTGAAGCGCGTCTTTGGTGCTTCAATCGCTGCTTTCAGTCCAAAGTCTCCTTTGATCATGCCTTTGGCGGCGCGATAGAGACCCGGCACGGCTTGCGCCGATACGCCCATCTGACGAATTGGGTTGAGCCACGCCCGCGCATAGCCTTTGGCAAACATGCTGACGCGGTTTGGATATTTTTCCGGTTTCCAATTGTCTGGCTCATTCGGCGATGCGACACTTGGTGTTGGTGTGTGCAGCGCCTGCATGAGGTCGATGCCGGACATGCCATCAATCGCCGCGTGGTGGACCTTGGACACGATGGCGTATGAGCCTTTCGGGACACCTGGAACATTGTCCAGACCTTCGACGACGGTCATCTCCCATGGCGGACGCGAAAGATCGAGCGGACGCGCAAACAAACGTGCGGCTTGAATGTTGAGCTGACGCCAATCACCCGGCTTTGGAAGAGCAACGTGGCGGACGTGATATTCGAGGTCAAAGTCTGCGTCCTCGACCCAATATGGATAGTCGACATTGAACGGCACTTTGACGAGTTTCTGACGCATCGTCTTCGAAAACCGCATACGTTCTTCATAGAAGCGCAGGATATCTTTAAATCGAACAAATCCACCCGGCGCGGTCGACGGATCATAGATCAAAATCGATCCAATATGCATTGGTGAGCTCGGTGTCTCGAGCGCGACGAACGAGGCATCCATGCCCTGTAGCTGTTCCATCAATTCCTCCCACGCCAGTCCGCAATTCGGGCCGAAGCTGCCTTACGCGAAACTGGTTTCTGAAACTATGACGGTTTGTTTTCAATTTGACCAGTCGATTTCCCCCAACCGGAGAAAACCAACAGCGCGACACCCGCGACTGTTCGAGCTGAGCGTGTCAGTAATTGATGATGCATAGAAGAAACACTTCCTCGCATTTTTAACCAAAACCAGAACCGTGTTTTGATTTTCACTTGTAGAGATCTGAAAATCCTGATTCAGCTCCAATAAAGACCGGACGCAAAGATCCGGGGTCGGGGAGACACCTTTGGAGAAGATACCGTCAAAAGGGCGCGTGATGGCGTTCGTCTGCGGCATCATCTTTTTGGATGCCGTTGGCTTTGGCTTGCTGATGCCAATCATGCCGGAGCTATTGGAAGACGTTGCGGGTCTATCCCTCAGCGAAGGCGCAGCCGTTGCCGGACTGCTGCTGAGCACGTTTGCCCTGATGCAATTTATCTTCGCGCCAATCTTGGGCGGCTTGAGCGACAGGTTTGGGCGTCGGCCGGTATTGCTTTTGGCGCTCCTCGGCTTCTCGATTGATAGCTTCATCATGGCATGGGCCCCAACCCTTACATGGCTGTTCGCAGCCCGCATGATCTCTGGCATCTGCGGCGCCACCTACGCCGCTGCCAATGCCTGCATCGTGGATGTGTCGAACCATGAAGAGCGCGCAAAATTCTTCGGCTTTGCAGGGGCCTCGCTGGGCTTAGGCTTCATCTTTGGCCCCGCTTTGGGCGGGGTCTTAGGCGAGTATTGGGTCCGCCTACCCTTCATCGTCTCGGGTGTTTTGATCTTTTGCGTTTTCTTGTTCGGCTATTTTGCATTCCCGGAAACACTGAAAGACGAAAACCGTAGGCCGTTCTCATTATGGCGGGCGAATCCGCTCGGCAGCTTGATCGCGATTGGGCGATATCCGACGGTCTTGATCGTGCTGCTCTCAATGTTCTGCGTGCAGCTCGCGAACCACTCTTACTCGAGCATCTGGTCCTTCTATGCGACTGCGGTCGCTGGATGGGGGCCCATCTTCATTGGACTATCCGTCAGCGTCTACGGGCTCGTCTATGCTGGCGTGCAAGCCGGCTTAACCGGCCCCGTCGTCGCGCGGATGGGAGAGGTCAAAGCCATCTATCTCGCGCTCACAGTTGGGATCGCCACCTTCCTCATTCTCGCCTTCGCACAGAACGGGTCGCATATCTATTTCGCGATCTTCTTTGGCGGCATCACAGCCGTGCTTGGGCCGTCGCTTCAGTCACTGATGACCAAGCGCACACCAGCCAACTCGCAGGGCGAATTGCAGGGCGCGATTACCAGCCTATACAGCTTGTCATCGATCCTCGCGCCACCGCTCATGGCGTTGGTGTTTGCGGCCTATACCGATCAGCAAGGCGTCTATCTCCCCGGTGCGCCGTTCTTGATCGCCACATTGCTTCTCATCATTTGCGCTGGGGCCTTTACGATTGCGGCCCGCCGTATGAAGGGCGAGCCGCTGCCGGTGGATCAGTCCACGCAAACGATTGTTGAAGCGTTTGACTAAACGCGCTCAATGATGACGGCGGGTGCCATGCCGCCAGCGGCACACATGGTGATCAGGCCATACTTTCCACCAGACCGCTCCAGCTCATCCAGGGCTGTGCCGATCAGGATGGATCCTGTTGCGCCGATTGGGTGTCCGAGTGCCATTGCGCCGCCATTGATGTTCACCTTTTCGCGGTCCAGTTCCAAGTGACGGATGAAGCGCTCGGCCACAACAGAGAAGGCCTCGTTGATTTCCCAAACGTCGATGTCGTCTTTTGACAGACCGGCTTTTTCGAGGACTTTCTTGGCGGCATTCACAGGGGCGTTGAGCATCAGCGTTGGACAGTCGCCCATATTCGCCGTCGCCACGATGCGTGCACGCGGGGTCCAGCCATTCTTGTCGAGCGCGTCCTGAGACGCCAGCAGCAGCGCCGCAGCGCCGTCGACCACGCCAGACGAGTTACCAGCATGGTGGACGTGATTAATCTTGCCCTCAAGTTCAGGGTACTTCTTAGTCACCATGGTGCCATAGGTGTTGCCCTGATCATCGACTGGAATGTCCATGAACATATTGAACACGGTTTTCAGTCCGCCGAGGCTTTCCATTGTCGTGCCGGGGCGAGGGAACTCTTCTTTGTCGAGCGCCAGTGTTCCGTCTGGATTGTGAACCGGCACCACGGATTTATCGAACCGACCTTCCGCGATCGCACGAGCCGCGCGTTCCTGGCTGACCACAGCGAGCTGATCGACAGCTTCGCGATCAATGCCCTCAAGCGTCGCAATCGCGTCGGCACAAACGCCTTGCTGAGACTGCGGGTGCTTTTCGCGCAGGCTCATATTGCCCGCGTCTAGCATTGGCGGGACCTTCGGGTCGGCGGTTGCGGATGTATAGCTCATCATCTCAGTACCGCCTGCGATGACAACGTCTTCCATACCGGACATGACCTGCGCCGCGGCCATGTTCACCGTGGTGATGCCTGAGCCGCAGAACCGATCGAGGGTTACGCCAGACGCTTTGACATCATAGCCAGCATCGAGCGCAGCCATGCGGCCGAGGTCCGCGCCTTGCGCGCCGCGCTGAGAGCTCGTGCCCCAAATGATGTCGTCGACTTCTGCGGTATTGAGATTGTTGCGATCCCGGATCGCTGCGAGCACGGTCGCGCCCAAATGTTGCGGGTGAAGGTGCGCCAGCGCGCCCTTCCCTTGTTTGCCAATTCCGCGCGGGGTGCGGCATGCATCGACGATATAAGCTTCGGCCATTTTTACTCTCCGTGATCAGGATTTGTGGTCGATATGCTTTACGTGCGCGTCAACGACAACCCGTCACGTTGCGTGATCATACCCAAGGGAACGGGTCAGTTTTTCATCGCCAAGCCATCTTCCGGTTGCCTCACCGCCGCGAATACGACATTTTCCGTGCATAAGATTCTGCGGGGACAGGAAAGGGACGATTATGCGCAAACTAGCTTCAAGCCTCCTTGCAATTACGTTGGGGGCGGCCTGCGTCCCCGCCACAACATCAGCTGAGCAAACCGCCGGGCCGACGAAAGCGATGGGCCTCATCTTGATGGATGAGGAAGAATATGACGCGCTGCCAGAACGCGATCCGCTGATGCGCGGACGCCTGCCGCAATTTGTCGATCTCAGCAGCTTTTTCCCTGAGCCGGGGCATCAAGGCGACCAAGGTTCCTGTGTCGGTTGGGCCGTCGGCTATGCGCTGAAAACCTATCAAGAAGCGCGTGAATTCCAAATCAACCAACCACAGGAATGGGATCATTTCAGCCCAGCGTTCGTCTTCAACTCAATCAAAGAAGGTGATGATTGTAGCGCTGGCAGTCGGATCTCTGACGCGCTTGAGTTCGTCGCCAATACGGGCGCAGTACGGATGGAAGACTTTCCCTACCAAGAAGCCCAGTGTTACCCGCCAACCGAGGATATCAAATCGCTAGGCAAAGACTATTCGATCAAGAGCTATCGACGCCTGCAGAAAGACGGCATGCTATTCGCCATTCGCGAAGCGCTCTCGAATGAGAAACCGGTGGTGATCGCCATGCGCGTCTTCCCAAGCTTCGAGACCTGGGAAGGCGGTTCAAACTATAAGCATGATCCCGACATTGAGTTCCAAGTCGACTTTCACGCGGTCACCGTGGTTGGATATGATGACGAACGCCGCGCGTTGAAGATTATCAATTCCTGGGGCACGGAATGGGGCGATGACGGCTTCTTTTGGATGGACTATCGCGCGGCCCGTAAATTGATTGCCGAAGCCTACGTCACGACAGACCGCCTCTTCGATGAGCCTTACAATGATGAAGATCCCGGCATCATCCTCGCAGCAACGCAAGAAGAAGCGCCACCGCGAAATGCGGCCTCTGGCGCGCCTGATGAAATCGTAGACCTGGACGAAGCGCC
>CAYNUI010000043.1:11874-13508 GCA_964400185.1 uncultured Hyphomonas sp. | reverse complement strand
ACGCGGATCGGCAAACGGCCTTGCAGCTCGGGCAGAAGGTCGGATGGCTTCGCGACGTGAAAGGCGCCTGAGGCAATGAACAGGATATGGTCAGTTTTGACCGGCCCGCGCTTGGTCGAAACAGTCGTGCCTTCAATCAGCGGCAGGAGGTCGCGTTGAACGCCCTCACGGCTGACATCTGCGCCTGAGCGCCCAGATGCGCCCGCGACTTTGTCGATCTCGTCCAGGAAGACGATGCCGTCTTCTTCCACAGCGCGAACAGCGTCGCGGGCGATCGTATCTTCGTCGATCAGCTTGTCGGCTTCCTCATCGATAAGCGGCTGATAGGCTTCGCGAACCGTGGTGCGCACGCGTTTGGTGCGCCCGCCCATAGCTTTACCCAGCATGTCGCCGAGATTGATCATGCTCATGGAGCCGCTGCCGCCTGGCAGGTCCATCATCTGCATGGGATTGTTGGATTCGGCGAGATCAATATCAACCGCTTTGTCATCCAACTCGCCATCGCGCAGCTTGCGGCGAAACACTTCGCGGGTGGAGGACTGCGCGTCTTCTCCAACAAGTGCATCCAGCAAGCGTTCTTCCGCTGTGTCGCGCGCTTGGTCTTCAACCGTTTTGCGTTTCTGGTCGCGTAGCATGCCAATGGCAGACTCGACCAAGTCGCGAACGATTTGCTCAACATCGCGCCCGACATACCCGACTTCGGTGAATTTGGTCGCTTCCACTTTCAGGAAAGGCGCATTGGCGAGCTTGGCCAGGCGGCGAGAAACCTCGGTCTTTCCGACGCCGGTCGGCCCGATCATCAGGATGTTTTTCGGCGTTATCTCATCGCGCAAGCCTTCCGGAGCTTGCTTGCGGCGCCAACGGTTGCGCAAGGCGAGGGCCACTGCGCGCTTTGCATCAGATTGTCCAACAATGTGGCGGTCGAGTTCGGAAACGATCTCGGCGGGCGTCAGTGTGGTCATGTCCAGTCCTTAGGCCGGTTCAGGCGGGAATACCCGGCTCCATGTGCCGCCTTTTGGGAAAAAAACAAGCGCTGCTCTGCGCGCGGTCTTCCAACCGGCGCCGAGAAGGACGACGCCCGTCCCAATCAAGATCGTGACCATGATGAAGATATTGGACGCATCGAGGCCCGCGCGGCTCAGCACAAAGCTGAGGGTCACAATGAAGGTGATGAGGCTCGCGGCGATCAAAGCCCGCCGATTGAGAGCCAGCGACGTAATCCCGATCGTCAGCAGCAAGACCAATAAAGTGAGCCCTTGCGTAGCATTGTCAGTGCCGCTGGTGGAGCCGGCGAAAATGTTCGACCCGGTGACCATGGTGCTGACGCCAATGATGACTTGCGGCGCGGCGGCGAGGTGCAGCCAGAACGCATTGTCCGATGCTTTGCGGATGCGCTCGGGGTCTTTCATATCGTACCAAACCGCGACCGCGAGCGTACAAAGCCCCATCAAGAAGAAGCCTGCGCCACCTATGAGCCAAGCCGCGTTGCCGAAAAAGCCCAGGAACACGTAGATCGCGCCGGCGATCCCAAGCGCGAGCACGGCGAGGGAGAAGGGCAGGCGGAACCGCCAATAGACGAGGCCTGCCGCGCCAGCAGACGCGAGGAAGGCGGTCATGCCGAGGCGTCCTGTCGT
>CAYNUI010000043.1:0-11774 GCA_964400185.1 uncultured Hyphomonas sp. | reverse complement strand
AGAATCGAGCCCGATAGCAGCGCCGGTGAGGCGATCATCCCCACCATGGTGGAGACACCGATAAACAGAATGACGAGGCCGAGCGTGATGAAGACATCATTGAAATTGGCGAGGAAGCGCAGGTTCTCTTGCCCAATCTGCTCGCTGCCAACGCCGTCATCTTTGCGGGAAAGGAGGAAGGCTTCTAGGCGTGACGCTTGATCTGCGCTCAGAATGTTGGCGCCGACCGCTGCTCGCAGATCCGTGCGATCAAACATCTAAGACCTCAACCGTGAAATGGGCATTGGTGTAGACACAAATATCGGCGGCAATTTCCATCGCCTTGCGCCCCAGCGTCTCGGCGTCTTTTTCATAGTCGACCAGAGCTCGTGCGGCTGAGAGGGCATAATTCCCACCAGAGCCAACCGCGACGACGGGATATTCTGGCTCCAGCACATCGCCGGATCCGGTAATCACTAGGGTCGTCTCTTTGTCGGCGACAATGAGCAGCGCTTCGAGCTTTTGCAGATATTTCTCGGTCCGCCACTCTTTTGCCAGCTCAACAGCCGCGCGTTGCAACTGATTGGGGAAGCGTTCGAGTTTTTGCTCGAGCCGTTCAAAGAGGGTGAAGGCGTCGGCCGTGGCGCCCGCAAAGCCAGCAAGGATATCACCACCGCCAATGCGGCGGACTTTTCGCGCGTTGCCCTTCATGACGGTCTGGCCCATGGACACCTGTCCATCGCTCAACATCGCCACATGCTTATCGGTTCTGACGGCGAGAATGGTCGTTCCGTGCCATTCAGGGCCAATCGAAGATTTATCGTTTATCATAAAACTCTAATTGGCGAGGAAATGCTAAAAAAGCAAGCCCTTTGATCAAATGCGCGCAGTTAGGCGCTCAGGCGCTGCGCCATAAAGGGCTGAGTTTTCAGCATTTCTTCAAAGGCTTCAGCCACCACAGGAGGACTATAGAGGAAACCCTGACCAATGTCGCACGCCCGGTCTTTGAGGAATGCAGCTTGAGCCTCTGTTTCGACGCCTTCCCCGACAACGGTCATGCCAAGCGTGTTGGCGAGAGAGATAATCATGTCGACAATCGCATTCGATTGAGGGTCGTGCGGCGTGCCGGTGAGGAATTGGCGGTCAATCTTGAAGACGTCAAAATCGATCTCGGTGAGGACTGCGAGGTTTGAGTGTCCAGTGCCGAAATCGTCCATAGCGAGCTTGATGCCGAGACGGCGAAGCGGCTCGACCACGGCCCGCACGCGGTCAGGCTGTTGGATGGCGAGGCTTTCGGTGATCTCAATCTCAAACTGGCGTGGCGACAGGCCAGATTTTGCCAGCGAGTCGAGAATGTTCTCAGCCAGATTGTCATTCTCAAATTGGCGCGGAGAGACGTTCACGGCGAGATTGATCACATGACCGGCTTCGGCCCATTTGGCCGTCTGGACGCAGGCCTTGCGCATGATCTGGTCACCAATCCGACTGATCAGGCCAGTTTCTTCCGCGAGTTCGATAAACACCGATGGAGACACCAGGCGGCCGTTTTCGAGTTGCCAACGGGCGAGGGCTTCCGCGCCAGAAATGCGACCGGTCTTGAGGTCGATCTTGGGTTGGAAGAGTGGGACAAAACGATCTTCGGCGACGGCTTGGCGAAGCTCAGCTTCGAGTTTGAGCTTGGCATCGCGCTGACGTTCGAGCTTCGGCGAGTAGAAGGCAAATCCGGTACGTGCCTTGCGCTTCAGGTCTTCGACAGTGGCGAGCGCCCGGTCCATAACTTTGGAGATCGTGTCGCCATCTTGCGGCATCAGGACGATGCTGCCGCGCTGAGCGACTTGGACGGACTGCTGATTGTAGCGCAGCGGGATACGAAACTCGCCGAGCAGTTCGCGAATGATGCCAGCGACTTCGTCACGGGTGACGTGCTCTTTCACCAAGAGCGCGTATTTCTCAGCGAAGAGGCTGCCGAGGCGCCAGTTTTCGGGGTTGTGGCCATGTTTGAGGGCGGCTTGGTTTGTGAAGATCTTCAACCGATCCGCAATTTCCATATGCGCTTCGGTCGGTAGGCTGAGATGCGTGGCTTCAGCGCCGTGCTGCTGGGGCTCGAACTCGATTGTGATGAGGACTGCATTGCCCGCCGGAGAGAGGTGTTGGATCGCGCCTCGCACCTCGTCGAAGAAGGCGCGTTCGGTGAGCAGGCCGGTGCGCTCATCGATCCGAGCCGATGCGCGCAGGTTTTCCAGTTCCTTTGAAACGCGGCGGGTCGCTCGCGTGGTTTCGAGCGCCAATTGACGGAACTCTGAAAAGGCAAAATCAGTGACCCGGCGGCGACCTGTGCCCGCGAGGCTATAATCACCAATCAAACGGGTGACCTGCCCGACAGACTTGCCAACCGAGAGGGCAAAACCGCGCATGACCAGCGCGGCGAGGGCGGCAATACCGAGGCAGATCAGAACCGCCAGCCAAAGCGGCATGGGCGGGGTGTAAGGGAAGGCGTGCGCGTAGGAGAGGGTGCCTAAGGGTTGGCCATCATGAACCAGATTGAACTCAGTCGCGCGGTCAACATTATTGGGCGCCATATTGCCCATCATCACCGCGCCATCCGTGCCGCGAATGAGGGCGCGGTCGAGCAAGATATCATCCATAGCGCTATTCACGGCAGATAGCTCGCCATCGGCTAAAGCCAGGCTGGTCATTTCAGCGACCTGCACGCCGCTTTGATGCGCGCTTTGGTGATAGGCGTTCCAGGATTGGGAGAAATAGAAGGCAGTGAAGGTGGCGGAAAGAGTGAGGCCCATTGAGAAGGCTGCCAACGTCAACACGTTAGCAAAGCTCGCTCTGGCGAACGATCTGGTCAGTGCTCGAACCGGCTTCAAACCAATTCCCTTCGTACCCTACACAACCCTCGCCTTCTGTTGTGACGACAATTGTTTAGGGAGTCGTGAACAGATCTGTGCTAGTCGACACTGAAAATAAACCTTATCTGGGCTCGCATGACTGACAGAACCGCAAAAGTTTCGCGCAAAACGAAAGAGACCGATATCACGGTATCGGTGAATCTTGATGGCACCGGAAAGACCGAGATCTCAACGGGCATCGGCTTTTTCGACCATATGCTGGACGCCCTCGGACGCCATTCTTTCATTGATCTGACGGTCGATGCGAAAGGCGATTTGCACATTGATGGCCACCATACAGTGGAAGATACGGGCATCGTCATCGGCCAAGCGATTAAGAAAGCGCTCGGAGATTTTGCAGGCATTACCCGCTACGGCCACGCTTATCTGCCCATGGACGAGACTCTGAGCCGTGCTGCGGTGGATCTGTGCAAGCGGCCCTATTTCATCTGGAAGGTCGACTTTCAGCGCGACAAGATTGGCGACATGGACACTGAGCTCTTCAAGGAGTTCTTCCAAGCGCTCGCGGGCAATGGCGGCATGTGCTTGCACATTGAAAACCTATATGGCGAGAACAATCACCATATCGCCGAGAGCAGCTTCAAAGCTGTGGCGCGGGCCTTGCGCATGGCCGTTGCCCCCGACGAGAAACTCGCAGGGGCCCCAGCCAGCACGAAGGGTAGCCTTTAGACCGGCTTTTGCGGACAGATCAGGTATTTCTCGCCCGTCGTCTTAGCATTGTATTTTGCGACATTGTCGGCTTGCAACGCTTCCGACAGTGACAGCTCTGCAGTGTAATGGCTGGCAAAGGTCGTGGTCAGCTCATCGGCCACGCGTTGACGCAGTCGCATTGCCACATCCATGCCGGCTTTCTCCAGGAAGTTCGGCAAGAGCCACCCACCGACGCCCCAGGCCATGCCATAACCGCGGCTGAGCACGGTCGGCGATGTATCGAGGCCGCCATAGAGATAGACCTGCTTGTGCTTGACCGAGCCATAAATGCTGTACGCGGCGGGCGTACGGGCCGCAGCGCCTTCCATGGCCGTTAGGATATCTGACGCGAGTTTGCCGCCTCCGGTTGCATCAAATCCTAAGGTCGCGCCGGTTTCGTGAATGGCGTCGATTAGGTCTGGAATGAAGCTGTCGCTCGTCGAGTTGACGATGTATTTCGCGCCCATGCCGCTGAGGATGTCTTCCTGCTCTTTCTTGCGGACGATATTGACCAGATCCACACCATCGGCCTGACAGATTCGGTTGAGCATTTGGCCGAGGTTTGACGCCGCTGCCGTGTGGACGATCGCGGTATGGTCTTCCATCCGCATCGTCTCGAGAAAGCTCAATGCAGTCAGCGGGTTCACGAAGCTGGATGCGCCTTCTTTGGCAGTGTTTCCTTCGTGCAGCGGCAGCGCCATCATGGCGTCAACGGCGCGATATTCGCCATACATGCCGCCGCCCATAACGGCGACGGTTTTGCCGATCAGGCTTTGTGCATAGTCGCCTTCGCCAGCCGCGACGACCGTGCCTGCGCCTTCGTTTCCGACGGGAAGGGCTTGGCCAATGCGAGCTTTCATGACGCGCATACCGAAATCGCTTACCGGCGCCGTCAGGACCGTATCGCGGCCAGATCCAGAACTTGTTGCGCCAGACATATCGGTGGCGCCGAACATTACGCCATGGTCCGACGGATTGATCGGTGTGGCCTCGACGCGGACGATAATTTGTCCTGGCTTTGGGTCAGGCATGTTTTTCTCAACCAGCTCCATCCGAAGAGCGCCCTCTTCGGTGAGGGTTGAGACCATTTGAAGATAAGTTTCTGGAAGTGACATTTGGGATCCTATGAATGGTTTGCGTGCAGGATGGGTTTATCTTCCCATCCTGAGCCGAGATTGGCCAGGCTATCGTCGCGAAACGCAGCCGCTGCGCGGATCAGGCTCTTTTCCTTCTGGCCTGTCTCCTTTAAGGGCCGAGGCCATGAAAACCATCGCGCTTATCGACTATGGCTCCGGCAACTTGCACAGTGCGGCAAGAGCTCTGCGCGTGGCCTCGAATAATGCGAAAAAGACCCGAGAAATCCGGATCACCTCGGATCCACGCGCGATCGCTCATGCAGACCGGATTGTTTTGCCCGGCGTCGGCCACTTTGCTGACTGTGCGGAGAATCTGTGCAAGCATGACGGGCTGGTCGAAGCGCTGACCGAGGCGGTCATGCAGCGCGGGGTTCCGTTCTTTGGAATCTGCGTTGGCCAGCAGCTGCTCGCAACGCGAGGTCTCGAAGACGGCGAAACACCAGGCCTCGATTGGATCCCCGGCGATGTCGATCGGATTGAGCCAGGCGCCGGTTATGTCGTTCCTCATATGGGCTGGAACGCGCTAAGCCTGCAGCAGGATCACCCTGTTCTGGAAGGACTTGGCGACGATCCGCACGTCTATTTCACGCACTCCTATGCCTATCGCGATCCATCCCCGTCCGACATTGCGGCAACGACGCATTATGGCGAGACCATCATCGCTGCAGTGGCGCGCGATAATCTCTTCGCGACCCAGTTCCACCCGGAAAAAAGCCAGCGCGTGGGGCTGCAAATCCTGTCGAATTTTGTCCTATGGGATCCGAAATGACCTTCCAACTCTATCCCGCTATCGATCTCAAAGACGGGCAGTGCGTACGCTTGCTGCGCGGTGAGATGGACCAGGCGACGCAGTATAATCCCGACCCTGGTGATCAGGCCGCGCAATTCAAAGCCGCTGGGTTTGAATATCTGCACGTCGTCGATCTGAACGGTGCCTTTGATGGCAAGAGCGCGAACAGTGATGCGGTAAAATCTATCCTCGCTTCGACCGATGCGCCGGTACAGCTCGGCGGCGGCATTCGCACACGCGCGCACATCGACGCCTGGCTAGAGGCGGGCATTTCGCGTGTCATCCTTGGTACTGCAGCCCTGCGCGACCCGGACTTGGTCAAAGAGGCGGCGCGGGCGCTGCCGGGTCAAGTCGTCGTTGGGATTGACGCCAAGGATGGCATGGTCGCCGTCGAAGGTTGGGCGGAAACCTCAGACATGAAAGCGGTTGAGCTCGCCAAAGCCTTCGAAGGCTGCGGCGTGGCGGCGCTGATTGTGACCGATATTTCCAGAGACGGTATGAAGACCGGCGTGAATGTGGCCTTTACCGGCGAGCTCGCAGACGCCGTTTCGATCCCAGTGATTGCCAGCGGCGGCGTCGCGAGCGTCCAGGATATCTACGATCTGCGCGCCCACAAAGGCGCGCGAGAGATAGCGGGTTCCATTTTGGGACGCGCCCTATATGACGGCGATTTGACCCCAACCGACGCCTTAGCGGCCGCCCGATAGAGCGCTATTTTTCAGTGCCATTGGTTTCGGGCCAAGCGTTGACCGACGCGAAGAAGTCTTGTGCCTTTTCCTCGCTGAGGCTCGACCAGCCCTGCTCGCGCAAAATGGGCGTGCCATCGTCGCCGAGCACAAAGCCGCGGAAAAGGGCCGAGACGTGCGCCATGTTCCCGCTTTCGGTGAAGACATAGACTTCGCGGCCGGTCTCGAGATGACACATCGTGGTGGGGCTCGCCATCATGTGACAGTGATAGTCCCCGCGCGACTGAATATTGTCCATCAGGGTCAAGATTGGACCGGCGTCTAACTCGTACTCGAAGCTTTGCTCATCCGGCACCGGGCCTTCTGCGCTCATGTTGATCCGCTCAGGCAGGCCTTGCTTATGCACGCGAAACACAATCGCGCGGGCTCCATTCGGGCCGCCGCGGGGCGCATGCTCGGCTTCTGGCGGGATGACATAGGCGTCTCCCGCGCTCAGGATCTGATCGGGCTTTCCGGCTTCGACATGCACCGCAGATCCTTCAATCACATATAGGAATTCTTCGCCGGGATGATAGTGCGCAGGCACGGTCGCGCCGGGCGGAATCACGACGTCAGAGATGATCACTTCTAAGTCGTCCGAAATTGTAATCGGGGCGCGCATCATCAAGTTGGAGCCTGGTGGTGGGCGGGTTTCATCCGTATTGTGGGAATGGTGCGTTTCGACGCTGACGCATGCCGTCAGCAATGAAAAAGAGAGGGCAAAGAGGGACGTGCGTATCATTCGGGAACCTTCCAGAAATTGGAGTTTTCTAAAGCCAGTCCCCTAGCAATCTCATCGGCGTCCATCGCCCGCAATGTTTCCAACAGAGCCGCAAAATCCACCGGCGCCAATTCGTTTGATTTGCCGTTGGTGATGGCGAGCACCATCATTGCCGCCTCGCCAATCGCATCGCTTTGTGCGGCCGCTTTCAAGCTGGTGAGCTGGCCTTGCGGAATGCGAATGCCGCGATCAACTGCTTGGGAAACGAAGTCCCGGCCCACAGGCGTGAGGGAGAGGCCAAGCCCCGTCCATGAGGTGAGAATACCAACCGTTTGGATTTCTTTTGGCGTTGTATCCGCGGTGGTCACCAAGCGCTTCTCAACCGCGCTCAACGAGGCTGGAGACGCATCGCCGCCAGCAATGATGTCGACGGCTTCTAAGACGGCGATTTGATATGGGTCTGGGGCTTCCGCGCCTTCTATCTCAAGCGCCCCAAGCCAGGACATGGCGAGCTCGCGATCCCCGCCCATCATCGCGGCGCGGGCATAGTCCAATGCATAGGGTGCAGTGATGTCGTTCTGAGGAAGCGTCGCCAGGTCCTCCAAAAAGAGCTGCGAGGTGCTGCGATAGCGTGCGAGGTCAGACCGCGCCGCCGCCTCCAAGACGCTATAGAGCCCTGCGGCGCGCGTTTCATCGCTCACCAACGGATCTGTGAGGTCGCGCAAGGTCTGCTCGATGGCTGAGGACGCGGTATAGTCGGGGTCTTCCAACCTTGTGAGAAGGATATCGCGCCGGTCCTCAGGGCTGATCAGGTCAAACTCCGCAGCGATCTCAGCAAAGCGGGCGCGCAAATCATTTGGCACACCGGGGCGCAGCGCGGCGGCTGCGGCAAGGTCCGGCCGGTCGCCTGCAAGCGTCAGGGTGGAGGTGTCCAGCTGCGCCTTAGAGGACAGTGCGATGTTGAGGCCGCTATCAAACCGGGCGCTTGGCGCATTAGGCGAATCTCCTGCGGCGGCGAAAATCGCTTCGACCATCCAATCGTCGGAGACGCCTTGCGCGGCGGCAAACTCGATTGCCAGCTGGGCGCCGGCATAATTGTCCTGCAGCACGGCGCAGACGGCGCGGAGTTTCAGCCAATAAACGCCTTCTTTGACGGGGCCCGCCAACGTGCCGCAAGCGGACGCTTCACGGCCGCTCGCCATGTCGAGATCCACCGCTAGGGTTTCGGCGTCCAACCCACGAGGGTCTTGCTTGAGCTGTGGGGCAAGCGCTGCCGCGGCGCGCGCTTCGCCGAGTTCAAGCATCAATCGAGCCCGCTCTGCGAGCAGCGCTTCTGCTTTGGCCCCGCGTGGCTCAGTGGAGGGCGACAGGACGGCGCGGCGCAAAAGGCTGCGCTCTGCCGGCGTCAGCTCAGCCGTTCGGACCGACTGCAGGAGCGCAAGCAAAGTGTCATCATCAGACCCGCGCCAGAGATTGATCGGAAATTCTTTTTCGCCAATGTCGAGATAGCGCTGACCCCAAGCATTGAGATCGCCCATACCTTCATCTTCGACTTGGTTGAGTTCGACCTGTGCGATGGCGGGGCTCGCGAGGCCGAAAGCGGCGAATGAAAGCGCGACGAATGCGGATTTAGAGAACATGTTCAATCTCCATGCGCGCCTCACCGGCTTCCGGTTTTTGGTCTGACATGGAGTTGCCGAGCCACCATAGCACGCCCAGCACGGCGACAATGAGGACAGCTAAAATGATGAGCCATTTACGCATGAGTTTTCCGCCTTTCGCACGCTTTCCCGACGGTCAAAGATTGCCGGAACCGCTTCGTCTGTATAGGACAGGAAATGCGAACCCGAAAAGACCATGGCTGAGAACCGATCTAGTACCTTGAAAACCGACAGAATTGAGGCGGCGTGGGCTGGACGTACAGTTGCATTGGTGGGCTTGATGGGGGCCGGCAAGTCTACAGTGGGGCGCCGGTTGGCGGAGCGCCTGGGCCGCGAATTTACCGATAGCGATGATGAGATTGAAAAGGCAGCAGGCCTGTCTGTCGCTGATATTTTTGCCCTGCATGGCGAAGACGAGTTTCGCCGTGTCGAGCATAAGGTGCTCACGCGTTTGCTAAACGGGCCACCGCATATTTTGGCGACGGGCGGCGGCGCTTATCTCAATGAAGATACGCGCGCCCTGATGCGCGAAAAGGCGGTCACGATCTGGCTCAATGCGGACTTGGAAACGTTGTGGAAGCGGGTCTCGCGACGCTCGCATCGCCCGCTCTTACGCCGGCCCGACGCAAAGGAAGTGCTTGCAGGCTTGTTTCAGCAGCGGCGTCCTATATACGAGCTCGCTGATATTACGGTGCCGAGCGTAGACGGCCCGCATTCAAAAACCGTCACCGCCATAATAGAGGCCCTGGAGACATGGACGCCGCAACCCTCATAGATCCGACCGCTGTCCGCGTTGAGCTCGGCGAGCGCAGCTATGATATTCTCATTGGCGATGGCTTGGTGGCACGGGCCGGGTCTTTGCTCACGCCTTTTTTGAAGCAGAAACGCGTTTTTGTTTTGAGCGATGCGACCGTCTGGGGTCTACATGGAGAAACCCTGAAAGGAGCGCTGTCTGAGAGCGGCGTCGAGACAATCGAAAAGGTTCTTCCCGCAGGCGAAAGCGCAAAGAATTGGGCCTTGCTTGGCGAGGTGCTCGACTGGTTGCTGGAAGGTGGTGCGGGCCGCGATGACGTCTTGCTCGCTTTTGGCGGCGGCGTGATTGGCGACCTGACAGGGCTTGCGGCCTCTTTATTGAAGCGCGGGATGCAATTCGTGCAGGTTCCGACGACACTGCTGGCCCAAGTCGATAGCTCTGTCGGTGGCAAAACAGCGGTGAACTTCAGCCAAGGAAAAAACCTGGTCGGTGCCTTCTACCAACCGCGATTGGTGATCGCCGATACGGGGCTATTGAAGACGCTTCCGGAGCGCGAGCGACGCGCGGGCTATGCCGAGATTATCAAATATGGCCTGATCAATGACCGCGCCTTTATCGACTGGCTCGCCCAGCATGGAGATCGTGTGCTGGCGCTGGAACCGGATGCAATCGCGCAAGCCGTGGCCGTGTCCTGCCGCGCCAAAGCCGATATCGTCGCACAAGACGAGCAAGAAGGCGGCGTGCGCGCCCTGCTCAATCTTGGACATACTTTTGGTCACGCTTTAGAGGCGGCGAACGGATATGGGGCGGATTTGCTTCACGGCGAGGCAGTGGGTACCGGAATGGCACTCGCTTTGCGATATTCGGCTCGGATCGGGCTCATGGATCGTTCTGAATCGGAACTCGCTGCAAGTTTGATTGAGAGATCGGGTCTGGAAACAGAACTCTCTAGACTCCCAGGTGGCCCCTATCCAGCGAAAACTCTGGTCGAGGCCATGACACAAGACAAAAAGGCGCGAGGCGGGAAAGTTCCCCTGATTCTTGCAAAGGGCCTTGGTCAATCCTTTATCTATCCCGATGCAGACCTGGCGGACGTACAGGTATTTTTACAAGAGGAGCTGCAAAAAAGCTGATGATTATCGGCACCATTCTGACCGTATTGGTCCTCATAGGCATGTCTGCCTTCTTCTCCGGATCCGAAACAGCGCTCACCGCGGCCAGCCGCGCGCGCATGCACCAGTTTGAAAAAGACGGCGATAAACGCGCGACTTTGGTCAATAAGTTGATCTCAGACCGCGAGCGATTGATCGGCGCGATCTTGCTCGGCAACAATCTGGTCAACATCCTCGCATCCGCCCTTGCTACAAGCCTTTTCGTGAGTCTCATGCCTGGACCCAGCGGGGTTGCGACAGCGACCGCGATCATGACCGTTCTGGTCTTGGTCTTCGCAGAAGTCCTGCCAAAGACCTACGCGATCACGCGGCCTGATAATATGGCCCGGTCGGTGGCGCGCCCGATTTCGTGGCTGGTCGCAGGGGTGAGTTGGATCGTGACGGGCATCCAAGCGATCGTGAATGTGACGCTACGCATTATCGGCGTGAAACCGCCAGATGATGGCGTGACCGCAGAAGAAGATATTCGCGGCACAATTGATCTGCACCATTCTGAAGAAGGCTTGGACGCCAAGAACCGACATCGCCTAGTGGGGGCGTTGGACCTGAAAGACATGACGGTCGAAGAGGTCATGATCCACCGCAAAAATATCACCATGATCGACGCCGATCAGTCGGCTGATGCGATTGTGCGCAAGGCGCTCGCTAGCCCGCACACGCGTTTGCCTTTGTTCCGCGGCGATCAGGAAGAAATTGTCGGCATCTTGCACGTCAAAGACCTGCTGCGGGCGATTGTTGGCAATAATGGCAAGACGTCCGGCCTCGATATTCTCGAGATTTGCCGGGATCCTTGGTTCATTCCGGAGACAACGGCCGCCGAAGATCAGCTTGATCTTTTCTTGAAGAAGCGAAGCCACTTTGCTTTGGTCGTCGATGAGTATGGCGCCCTTCAAGGCCTGGTGACGCTGGAAGACATTCTAGAAGAAATCGTGGGTGATATTCGCGACGAATATGACGTCGTCGTGCGCGGTGTACGCCCGGAGGCCGATGGTTCTGTTTATGTTGAAGGCGGGGTCACCATTCGCGATCTCAATCGTGCCATGGGCTGGGAACTGCCTGACGAGGAAGCGGTGACCATTGCGGGCCTTGTCATCCATGAGGCGCAGACTATTCCGGAGCCTGGACAACGCTTCGCTTTTTATGGCTATCGCTTCGACATTGCGCGCAAGAATCGCAATCAGATCACGGGTCTGAAAGTGATGCCAATGAGCGAAGAGCCAGATGCGCA
>CAYNUI010000042.1:2110-13754 GCA_964400185.1 uncultured Hyphomonas sp. | reverse complement strand
ACGGGTAAGCTCGAGAACGGCATTGCCGAGCAGGTCATCGCCGGGATCGCCGAAGGCTGTAAGCAGGCGGGCTGCGCGCTGATCGGCGGCGAAACGGCGGAAATGCCGGGCATGTACCCACCTGGGCATTATGATCTGGCCGGATTCGTTGTGGGCGCGGTTGAGCGCTCTGAAATTTTGCCTCGTATGGACACGATGGAAGCCGGCGATGCGCTCATTGGGATTGCGTCGAGTGGTCCGCATTCCAATGGTTATTCGCTGATCCGTAAAGTCGTCGAGCGGACCGGGCTGTCTTATGAAGACTCCGCGCCGTTCTCGAATGAGTTACCGCTCGGACGCGCTTTACTGACGCCGACCCGGCTTTACTCAAAAGCGGCCCTACCGCTGATCAAATCCGGTCTCATCAAAGGCCTTGCCCATATCACGGGTGGAGGTTTGACCGAGAATACGCCGCGCATGTGTCCGGACACGCTCGCCCCTCGCATTGACCGAACGAGTTGGTCCGCACCGCCTGTTTTCGATTGGTTGCAATCTGAAGGAAACATTGCCGAGAACGAGATGCACCGGACCTTTAATATGGGTATTGGGCTCGTCTTTGCCGTCGCTAAGGACGATATTGAGGCCGCGATAAATCAACTGGCCGAGTTGGGCGAAACGCCAATTCTTATCGGTGACCTCGTCGAAAAATGACACGTATTCGGATCGCCATCCTTGTTTCAGGGCGTGGCTCGAACATGGACGCCATTCTGAAGGCGTCTGCCCAAGAAGACTATCCGGCCAAGCCCGTCTTGGTGCTGTCGAACCGCCCGCAGGCTTTGGCACTAGAAACCGCCGCGCGAGCGGGTGTTTCCGTTGCATCTGTCGATCACAAACTGTTTGGCAAGGACCGCGAAGCGTTCGAACGCGCCATGCAAGCTGTGCTCGACGAACACCAAGTCGAAATGATCGTTCTCGCGGGATTTATGCGCATCCTCACCCCTTGGTTTGTTGGCCAATGGACCGAGCGGATGATCAATATTCACCCGTCTCTCCTGCCTAAATATCCAGGGCTAAATACACATCAACGGGCCATCGAGGCCGGCGATGAAGAAGCGGGATGCTCGGTGCATTGGGTCACCGAAGGGGTCGATCAGGGCGCTGTCATCGCGCAAGCGCGTGTCTCCATAGACCCTGACGAAACAGCGGAAAGTCTCGAGCAAAAAGTGCTGGCGGAGGAACACAAGCTCTACCCAGACGCGGTGAAGCTCGCCTGTGCGCAGGTGCAGACATCGAAAGGCGTGACGGCGCCATAAAAAAACGCGCCGCCAAATCAGCGACGCGTTTTCTTATTGTTAGATCGTCTGACCTTTAGCCGACGATATCAGCTTCGCTGAAGAATTGCGCGATTTCGATCGCGGCGTTCTCGTCGCTGTCGGAGCCGTGCGCAGAGTTTTCACCAATAGACTTGGCGAAGAGTTTACGGATCGTGCCGTCTGCTGCCTCTTCAGGGTTGGTCGCGCCCATAACATCACGATAGCGCGCGACGGCATTCTCGCCCTCAAGAACTTGGACGACGACCGGTGCAGAGGTCATGAATTCAACCAGCTCGCCAAAGAATGGGCGTTCTTTGTGAATGTCGTAGAACCGCTCAGCCTGAGCTTGAGTCATGTGAATGCGGCGCTGTGCGATGATGCGAAGACCGCCCTCTTCGATCACCTTATTGATCGCACCTGTAAGATTACGCGCAGTGGCGTCGGGCTTAATGATTGAGAAAGTACGCGTACCCGCCATGAATGGCTCCTGTAGAATCTATGGAATATCTTGGCGCGCCTATAACGAGGCATTTCGAGCCCCGCAACCACCCCATACATTCCGCCATGAATTCTTCATAAGTATAGGGCATTTTTTAGAACCGACACGCGTCGGCAAAAGGAGACGAGCATGGCTGGAACGCTTCGAATGATGTTGGCAATCGCGGTTCTGATCGCTGCCGGATACGGGATCTACTTTCTTTGGACAGGCACCCTACCCCCGCACACGCTGAAAGTCGCTGGTAGTTACGGTATTCTCACGCTAATCGTTTTTGTGGTCACTTTGATTACGAAGCCCGCGGGCGAGAAGCACTGATCACTCGCGCAGCCAAGCGCGTATGGGTCCGAGATGGCCGACTTCAATTTCCCAAGGCTCCGCTTCCGCTTGAACACGGAGGGTTTGCAAGAGCGGATGGTTCCAAACCGCTTCGGAATACGCCGCGAGATCTCCGCTCAGCTCGTATCCATAAGTCCTGAAACGTGTCACGACCGGCGCATAGAACGCGTCGGCAGCACTCCAATCACCAAATAGAAAGTCGCCATCGCTCTTGTATTTGACGCGCAAGCTCGCCCAAATCGTTTTGACGCGTTCAATGTCACTCAAGAGATCGCCTTCCAGCGCAGGCGTCGGCAACGAAGACCGAATATTGACCGGCATCTGGCTTCGTAGCCCAATAAAGCTCGAATGCATCTCGGCGCAGGCTGAGCGCGCGAGGGCCCGTTTGCCTGCGTCTTCTGGCCATACTTTTCCGGGGTCCGCTCGCTCCGCCAGCGTTTCAGCGATCGCCAGACTGTCGCGGATCACGAGATCGCCATCCATCAATACCGGCACCGTATGAGATCCGGTCTCGTCGATGAGCCTTTGTTTCGTTTCAGGGAAGCCGAGAGGGACGATCTCTTCGGGAATACCCAGATCGCTGGCCCGGGCCACCAAGGCACCTCGGATTGACCAAGACGAGTAGTTCATATTGCCAAGGATGAGCTTCATCTAAGTGCCTGCTTCTTTCCAACCGCGTCCGCTTTGCTGAAAGTATCGCGCCACCAAGCCAGCATCTTTCGCCGCTTTGAACTGCTCTCGCGCTTTTTGCCGGGTTGCGCCATCACCGTCATCAAACATGACCATGCAGCGTTCAAAAGCTGCGTCGACCGGCAAGTCTACGCCATCCATGAGTAAAGCCACGGCAGCTTGGTTTTGATTGTCCGCCTCTTTCGAGATCAAGATGGGTTGAGCCTCAGCTGCCAATCCTTCAGCTTCGGCTTGGCCGTGTGGCAGGAAGCTTTGATCATCATAGGTCCAGAGCGCTTCATCGAGCGCCGCTCGTCTTGCCACATCCGGACTAACGGCCAGCACACGCCAGCCACGCTCTAGACATTTTTCGAGCAAAGGCCCAACCGCCCGCTCCAGCGTGGTGCGCTGGAGGTGGTAAAACCACCATTCGGGCTTCGGGCCGTCGCTCATATTTTAGCTCTCGTAATTGTCAGCGATCCAACGATCTAAGAGGCGCGGACCAAACCCGCTTGCCCAGCTCGGGTCGGTCGGCGCTTTTTCACCTTCGACCCAGGCGACACCAGCAATATCCAAGTGAGCCCATGTCTGGCCTTCATTGATGAAGCGCTGCAGGAACTGCGCGGCCGTGATGGAGCCAGCGGCCCGCCCGCCAATGTTTCGCATATCAGCGAACTTGGATTTAAGCTGCTTGTCATATTCCGGGCCGAGCGGCATGCGCCAGACCCGTTCGCCTTCAGCAAGACCGGCTTTGGTGAGCTGGTCAGAGAGCTTATCGTCATTGGTGAACAGACCAGCATGGTGATGGCCGAGCCCAATCACGATCGCGCCCGTGAGGGTCGCGAGGTCGACAATGGCGGTCGGCTTGTAGTGCTCCTGGACGTACCAAAGGACATCACACAGCACCAAACGGCCTTCGGCGTCTGTGTTTTGGACTTCAATCGTCTGTCCTGACGCGGAGTTCAAAATGTCTCCGGGACGAATGGCGTCGCCATCCGGCATGTTTTCAACCAGGCCGACGAGCCCAACCACATTGGCTTTGGCTTTACGTTTCGCCAGCGCGAGCATTGCCCCGACGACGGCGGCGGAACCGCCCATATCACCGCGCATATCTTCCATACCAGCGCCTGGCTTCAAAGAGATACCGCCGGTGTCAAAACACACACCTTTGCCGACGAGCGCGACCGGGGCTTCGCCGTCTTTACCGCCATTCCAGCGCATAATGCCGAGTTTTGACTCTTTAACGCTGCCCTGTCCGACGCCGAGCATGGAATTCATGCCAAGGGCAGAGAGTTCTTTCTCACCGAGAATTTCAATCTCGAGCCCATGTTCAGCGAGCGCCTCGATACGCTCGGCATAGCTGGCAGGATAAAGATCGTTCGGTGGTAGATTGACCAAGTCGCGCGCCAGATATGTGCCATCCGCACCTGCATCCAGCGGCTTGAAAGCCGCCTTCGCAGCCTTGGTGTCCTCGGTCACGAGATTGAGGCTCGTCAAACTCGGTTTATCATCGGGTTTGAGTTTGGTGCGGTAATTATCGAATCGATAAGCCGCGAGCTTGGCGCCGAGCGCCACACGGGCGGCAGCGTCCGCGTCTTCGATGTGAAGATCCAACGACTTAAAGCCACTATTGGCGTGCGCTTTGTATGTGCTTGCGCCGATGCGTTCTAAGGCGCGATCATCGCGGGCCTTCGCTTTGCCCCCGCCAATCAGCGCCGCGCGCTTCGCCGCGCTCCCTTTTGGAAGGACGATAAATGCCTGCTGGCCAACTTTTCCGCCAAACCGACCTGAACTAATCGCTTCAGACAGCAAACCGCCTGTGGCTTCATCGAGGGCAACGGCCTCTGCGGGCAATTTTTTGCCTTCGTTCACTAAGAAGCCGACGATCTCTGATTTAGCGGCATCGGTGAATGTAATTTTCATGCAACAACTCCATTTGATGCGCAAAGTAAGCATCGACGCGCCTGGCGCAACTCGTTAGGCAGGAAAAAACAGACAGGAAAACAACAAATTCAACTATGAACCGAGTCCAGCGCTATCTGTTCAACCGGGTGATGAGGTCCGTGCTGATAATTGTCGGCGGTTTGACCCTGCTCGCGATTCTCGCGCAGGGCCTGTCGCAGACTGAAATCATTGTGGATAACCGTCAGGGCGCGATCACATTCTTCAAGATCGTTGCGCTCGGCGTCCCGCAAATTGTTGCGCTTCTCATGCCCATGGCGATGTTCGTCGCAACCATTTGGGCGCTCAATCGCTTACACCGGGATAGTGAAATTGTGGTCGCTCAAGCTGCGGGTATGACCCGTTGGCAAGTCTCCTCTCCGATCATTCGGCTGGCCGTGTTGGGGGCCATCATTCATCTCGGCGTGAACCTTTGGGTGCAACCCTCTGCGCAGCGCGAAATGCGATTCACGATCAATGAAGCCCGCGCCGATCTGGCGTCGTCTCTCGTGCGTCCGGGCCAGTTCACAACGCCTGATGCCAATCTCACCGTGTTCGCTCGCGAGCAACAAGGCGCGGATTTGCTCGGTGTGCAGATTGCCGAACGCGTCGGCCAACCCGATGCCCGGGATTATCTTGCAGAGCGTGGACGTTTTATCGAGATCGACGGGCAACCTGCCATCGTCATGTTCAATGTCCAAATCCACTTCATGGATGAGAATGATGTTCTGAACATTCTCTATTCCGAACAATCGACGTTCGACCTGACGCCCTTTGTCCGCGAAGACCTAAAACTCATCTATAAGGCGTCGGACCGGTTCCTGGACGAACTCATTTTCATTGATCGATCGAGCTATACCGACCGGCGCGCTGAGACTGAGTATTTGGCTGAAGCCAATGCGCGGCTCTCATCCCCGCTGATCAGTATCGCCATGGCGATGCTGGCAATTTTGGCGGTGGTTGGCGGCAATTTCAGCCGTCGAGGTTATTCGCGGCGAATTGTAACCGCGTCGGTCGGCGCGCTGATGTTGATCATCGTGCAGCTGTCAGTCCAATCCAGCAGTGCAAGCAATGTAGCCGTAAATGTCTTCCAATGGATTGTGCCAATCGTGACGATCGGAGTCTTGGCATTTGTTCTGTTCAACCGCGGTGAGCGGATCAAAGGAGCGGCCAAAGCATGATGGGCTCTATGGTTCAGCGCTACATTTTTATGCGATGCTTGTTTGCGCTCGGCCTCGTGATCGGAATTTTTGCCGTTACGATCATGCTGGTTGATGTTGTCGAACAGTTGCGGACCGTTGGCGGAGATATTGATCTCTCTCCGCTGCAGGCCGTTCAATTGTCGCTCTACAAGCTTCCCGGCCTCTTAGAAGAGACCTTATCCTTTGCGGTGCTGGTCGCGGCAATGATTGCCTATAATCAGCTCTCTAAAAGTTCTGAATTGTCGGTTATTCGCTCCATGGGACAGTCGGCTTGGCAATTCTTGGCGCCAGTTGTCGTTATGGCCGCGGGTCTCGGCATTTTCGCAATGGCCGTTCTCAACCCGCTTGGAGCGCACCTCTCGGAGAGATTTGAGACCGAGCGCGCCAATCTCTTGCGAGAAGGTGGCCGCGTAGTGGAACGGGTCCGGACCGATGTTTGGCTCCGCCAAGGCAGCGACGACAATCAAATCGTGATCCATGCTGCTTCTGTTGATAGCACGGGACAGATATTCTCGAATGTGAGGTTCTTGGAAGAAGGCCGCGTCTATGAAGGAGCTCGCCCGACCTCCAGATTCCGCTTCATTCGCCGTATCGATGCTGAAACGGCCGAGATTCAGGGTGGGTTCTGGCAGCTCACCAATCTGATTGAGAACACACCTGGCAATCCGCCGTTGCGCTTAGATAGCCTTGCTATCGAAACAGATCTTGATCCAAACACGCTCCTGTCGCGCTTCACTTCGCCAGATACGATTGGGTTTTGGGGGCTGCCAGGCTTTATCAATCAGACAAGCCGTGCCGGATTGGATACGTCTCGGTTCTCTATGCGATGGTTCGGGCTAACGGCGTTGCCTATCCTGTTCACGGCGATGGCTTTGATCGGCGCGATTGTGTGCTTGCGTTTGTCGCGCCTCGGTGGGACAAGCCGTCTCATCGCCACGGGGGCTGGCGCGGCGGTGGGGCTTTTCTTCGTCACTCAAATTTCGTCCAGCTTTGGATCGTCAGGCGCGATCCCGGCGGTCATTGCGGCCTGGTCCCCGGCGCTCTGTGCTCTGTTCGTGTCTCTGACGGTCTTGGCCTATCAAGAAGACGGCTGAGATCATTCGGCCCTTGACAGCACGCCCGGCCCCAACCACTTTCCGCCGCCTTGAAGCCCAGTTTGGAGCCGCGCCCCCATGAAAGTTGTTGTTGTTGAGTCCCCCGCCAAAGCGAAGACAATCAACAAATATCTCGGCAGTGATTACAAGGTCCTAGCCTCATACGGTCACATTCGCGACCTGCCCTCGAAGGATGGTTCGGTTGATCCGGACAATGATTTTGAGATGGTCTGGCAAGCCGACTCCAAGAGCCAAGCTCGCATTCGTGAGATTGCTGAAGCTGTCAAATCCGGCAGTAAACTCATTCTCGCAACTGACCCCGATCGCGAAGGCGAAGCCATTTCTTGGCATCTGCTCGACGCCTTGAAGAAGCGCAAGGCGATTAAGAAAGATACGCCGGTGGAGCGCGTTGTATTCAACGCGATCACCAAAGCCGCCGTCACAAGCGCGATGGAAAACCCGCGTGAGATCGATCAGGAACTCGTCGACGCCTATCTGGCGCGCCGGGCGCTAGACTATCTCGTTGGCTTTAATCTCTCGCCAGTGCTTTGGCGAAAGCTTCCAGGCTCGAGGTCAGCGGGGCGAGTGCAATCAGTTGCGCTCCGGATCGTTGTCGATCGTGAGCTTGAGATCGAGAAGTTTAAGCCGGAAGAGTACTGGACGATTGGGGCCAAGCTCCGCGCACCCGACGGCACCGACTTTGAAGCGCGTTTGCACTCTCTGGATGGCAAGACCCTCAAAAAATTCGACCTGCCGGACGCCGCTGCCGCACAAACAGCGCTCGATAAGGTGAAGCTCGGCGGTTATTCAGTCGCGAGTGTTGAAGCTAAACCGGTAAAGCGCAATCCACCCCCGCCCTTCATCACCTCGACGCTCCAACAGGATGCCTCTCGCAAACTCGGCTTCGCCGCTAAGCGAACCATGCAGGCCGCGCAAAAGCTCTACGAAGAGGGGCGCATCACCTATATGCGGACGGACGGCGTCAATATGGCTGAAGAAGCCTACCACGCTGCGCGCGATCACATTCAGGGCAATTATGGCGCCCAATATTTGCCTGAGAAACCACGACGTTACTCGTCAAAGCAAAAAAATGCGCAAGAGGCACACGAAGCCATCCGCCCGACCAATTTCAGCCTCCGCCCGGAGGACTATAAGCAATCAGACGGCGACCTTTGGAAGCTCTATGCACTGATCTGGCGCCGCGCGGTGGCCTCGCAAATGGAACCGGCCAAGTTTGAGCGCACGACGATTGATCTGCCGAATAAAGATGGCTCGGCGATGCTGCGCGCGACCGGCCAGGTCTTGATTTTCGATGGCTTTATCAAGCTCTATACCGAAGGGCGCGACGATACGGACAAGGACGAGGACGCTGAAGCGCGTTTGCCGAAGCTGAAAGAAGCTGATCACGCCGATCTACTTGAGGCCAAATCCGAGCAGCACTTCACCAATCCTCCGCCGCGCTACACAGAAGCCTCGCTCGTCAAGAAGCTTGAAGAGCTGGGGATTGGTCGTCCCTCAACCTATGCCTCAACCCTGTCGACGCTGGTCGATCGCGACTATGTTCGGATCGACAAGAAACAGCTGATCCCTGAGGACAAAGGGGTGCTCGTCACGTCCTTCTTGGAGAACTTCTTCAAGCGCTATGTCGAGTACGACTATACGGCCAATCTCGAAGAGAAATTGGACGTCATTTCGGACGGAAAACTGGACTGGAAGGCCTTCCTACGCGAGTTTTGGACGCAGTTCACGGCCTCCATCGACGAGACCAAAGACCTTCGCATTTCTGAAGTTCTAGATGTGCTCAACGAAGTGCTCGGACATCACGTCTTCCCGCCGGTCGACGATAAAGGCAATGTCAAAGAAAAGCCGCGCCTTTGCCCGCTCTGTAATGAGGGTGAGCTCAGCTTGAAGCTTGGTCGCCATGGGGCGTTTGTCGGTTGCTCGAATTATCCGGAATGTAAGTTCACGCGGCCCTTCTCGACCCAAGAAGAAGCCGAGAATGCAATCAATCCAGACGGCGAAGAGGTTGCGGTTCACCCGGACACGGGCCAACCGGTCTTATTAAAATCTGGCCGGTTCGGACCTTACCTCGAAATGGATATTGGCGAGGACAAGCCAAAACGGTCGAGCTTGCCGAAGGGCTGGTCACCGCAAGAGCTGGACCCTGAAAAAGCGATCATGCTGATCAGCTTGCCACGCGAAGTGGGTAAACACCCTGAAGATGACGAGCCCATTATGGCCAATCTCGGACGGTATGGACCTTACGTTCAGCACCATCGCACATTTGCGAACCTGTCCAGTGTCGAAGAGATGTTTACGATTGGCCTCAATCGCGCCGTCTCTCTGATAGCAGATAAGAAAGCAGGTGGCGGTCGCGGTGGTCGGGCCGCACCAAAGGTTCTCAAAGATCTTGGCGCGCACCCATCCAGCGGCGATCCAGTGCAGGTGCTCGATGGCCGCTATGGCCCTTACATCAAGCACCAAAAGACCAATGCGACCCTGCCCAAAGATATGGAGCCGACCGATATCAATATCGATCAGGCCTTAGAGATCTTGGCGGCAAAGGAAGCCAAAGGCGGTAAGAAGAAGCGCGCGCCGGCCAAGAAGAAGACGACCAAGAAAAAGGCCGCCGCCAAGAAGTAACGGGAGGCCTAATCTGGTGTCTGGCCCGTCTCTAGTCCCAGCCACTTTGGAATATGCGGTGAAGGTGTACCCGCCTTCGGTAGAGGCACGTCTAGGCTCGGAACCCAGACATAAGGCGTGAGGTAAACCACCAATTCTGAGCGGGTTTCTATCGCCCCCTGCTCTGCCGCAAGCGCGTTGAGGAGGGGGATGTTTCGGAGCCATGGTAGGCCGGAATTTTCAGTGATCCGATAACGCGAGTTGAGGCCGCCAATCATGATGGTTTGACCCGATTTGACGATCATCGAAGTCGATGCCGAGTTTCGTTGCTTGGTAATCAAGATATCGCCAGCGGTGGCGCCAAACCGAGAGTCTTCGATGGAAACGTCCACGCGAATGGCATCATTCGCCATGACCATCGGGGTAATCTCCATCGTGATCCCCGCCGTCACCGAGTCGGTCGAGATGATCGAAGAATCGTCATTTGAGGTGTCGACCCGCACAAACTGATCATCGACGATTTGGAGCGATGCGGTTTGCGTGCTGCGTGTTGCGATGTAAGGCCGCGCAAGCACTTCAGCCGCATTACGCGCGGCGAGAAAGTCGATGGTCGCGGTGACTTCGGCGGAATTTGCGGCGAGGTCAGAAAAGGTCGCTACGACGTTTCCGCCGGTGTTGCCCGGAATGAGTTTAGACAACGTGAATTTACCGGACGTGCTATCGGCAAAGCTGATATTCAGCGTTTCCACTGAGGACGTATTGATATCCACCACCAAGGCTTCGATGATGACGTGCGCCACAGGCTGATCCGCCTTGGCGATAACCGACAGCGCAAGCGCCACCATGTCCGGCTGACCTGAAACATAAACCACATTTCGTTCGGCAATGCTGCCTACCGAAACCGGCTCGCTTTGAAGCAAATCCGTCGCCGGAAATAACCCTACGATTAGAGATTCTACATCAGACGCAGCGATGTGTTTGAGTTCAACTTCGCGGGTGACGATGTCCAAAGACGCCGCACCTGTTGATGTTGCGAGGTCTGCCGCGCGCAGAATTCGAAACTCGATAGTGCCATTGTTTTCGAACGCGACGATGCCTTGCGTTTCTAATAGGAGGTTCAGCGCTTCCAATAGAGGTTTATCGACGAACCGTGCAGATACCTTCCCCAAGAAATCAATCGCGCCCTGACGATAAGCAACGCGATCGTCTGCTAAAATCTCAGACATGATACGATCCAGGTCTGCTTCGATGACGTCGATGGAGAGTAATAGACGGTCGCCGTCTTGCCGTAGATTCAGGCGTCGTATCGAGCTTTCAGATTCTTGATTTTGAAGCAGCTGAGCTTGCTCGGTCTGAGTGCGGTAAGCCTCTAAGAGTGCCCGCGCCTCCTCGCCCTCAACGATGTTTGGATCAGAGATACATCCAACCAAGCTGACCAATAAGATCGAACTTAGAATGAGCTCGGGTCGCGGTGTCGCCATGATACCTCGCTGTTCGCTCAACAGCGCTGAGCGACCCTCTCACTTCCAATAAGCGTTAGAAGCCGGCGTTTTTTTGCCGTCCACATTTATAGCCGCCTTGGTCAATTGGCTTATTGCTCGAGTTGGTTGGGATGTTGTTATTCACCGCGCTAGCATTGATGACCCACTTATTCGATCGCAAATCACCTTCGATTTTCGCTTTTATGACGCAACCAGGGGTCAGATAAAAATTTTCGTCTTTCTTGTTGCCGCTCAATATTTTGACTTTGACCTTGTAGGCGCAAGACGCCGGAATCGTGAATTTGTTATAGTTCCCAGCGGGAACATTGCGATCAAACTTCTTGTCGACGCCGGAACACTTGGGATGCGTCAATGCGCCATCGGGCGGCGGGGGACCCGCAGGTTGAGGGTCACGCGCTTCGACCGAGTTCCAATCCAATGTGAATGACCCCGCACTCGCCACGACGATCACGCCGCAAACTGCGTCTTTACCTTCACAGCTTGGGTG
>CAYNUI010000042.1:0-2010 GCA_964400185.1 uncultured Hyphomonas sp. | reverse complement strand
CACTCGCCACGACGATCACGCCGCAAACTGCGTCTTTACCTTCACAGCTTGGGTGCGTGTATTCAGATTCCATGGATGAGGCGGCATGTGCCGGTGCCAGAGCGATGCCCAGCGCGGCAATTGCGGTCGCAGCGAATGCGCCTCCTATCAAGTTCAATTTTGTCGACATGTTTGTCCTCTAACTCCTGGTCATTCCCTCTTCGAACATGACTAGTGAGAGCTGCCGCGATCAACGACTGTCACATTAGACAGTGGCCCAGTTCTGTTGGTCAGAATGAAAACGCTGGCGTTCTACAATTGCGCCCTGCTGAGTGTGTAGATTGAGCGACGTGCATCCACCGGATTGAAGCCATATCTTAGAGCCGCGGCGACAACCGCTTGCATCGTCGTTGCAACGCCCAGCCGATTGCGGGCATTGGCGATATGAAAGCGCAAAGTGCGTTCGGATATATCTAGAATGATGGCGGCCTCTTGTAGCGTTTTGCCTGCCGCTAGCCATTGCAAACACTCAATTTCACGGCGCGACAATGCGGGCTCGGTGACCGATGGTTCGGACTTGAATGGCGTGATCGATTCTGGGCTGTGGAAACTCCGATAGACGCTCTCAAACACTGCCAAGATCCGTCGGGCATTCGCGGACATGGCGCGGGTGACGGGAACTTGTGTCTTGGCTTCAAGGAGCAAGATGCGGTCGCGTTCCTTGCAAAGCGGGTGCGCGACGAACTCTTGCCAACGCGGTTCTCTCAAATCGCAGATCAAGGAGGATTGAAGGCGCGTCAGAAGAAAGTCTTGTGGGGCGTCCCTAACCACAAGAAAAGTTGAGGTCTGTTGGGCTTTCCAAGCTTGTCGCTCGCGGGTGTCGGATTTCGACTCTTTCAAACCGTCGATGATTGATGCCCCAATGGCCTGCGTGAGCTCTACACCTCCAGACCCAAGCCGATCGGCGAAGTTGCTCCAGACCGGTTGGCTATTCGCGATCATAGTCGCATCCGATCCCGGGGTCGGCGCCCATTTGAGGATCAGATAAGGAAAGCCCGCCATCTCGAACGCGTGGGACGTTTGATCCAATAGCGCGTTTAGGTCAGAGCACTGATAACACTTTAGAAGTTCGATCTCTAAATTCATGCGCGGTCCTGTTGGGGACTTTTTTGGAGCCCCGGATGAACACTCGCGAATTGATCCCGGCTGACGTCCCGTCCACCTGTTCCAATTCGCAAGCTGAGCCTACGCAGTGAATCATCGTATATTTACTACCTAGAGTATTAAGGGTCCTCTAATCAATCGTAAAATGATTTTGGCATATCCGATTACTGTATTTGATATACGAAACCTATGCACAGATTGGCAGGACACAGTTGGGCTTTGAATTGGGTGGCCATCTCGTCCTATTTCAGTAAGCATCGCGCCTGATCAAATTGTGGAGGGTCACGTCCGTGACGAATATAATTGTGCGCTCCGCTCGGCCGGATGAATTGCCAACGCTCAAACAGTTCGAGCAAGGCATCATACACGCTGAACGACCCTACGATCATACGCTCAAACCCGATCCGATCAGCTATTATGATATCGGAGAACTCATCGCGTCATCAGACGCCGAAGTGGCCGTGGCTGAGCTAGATGGCGAGCTAGTGGGATCAGGTTATGCGAAGAAAAAACGATCCCGTCATTACGTGTCGCCGGACGATCATGCCTTCATCGGATTTCTGTACGTCGATCCAGAGTTTCGAGGGCGTGGGATCAATAAATTAGTCTTGGAGCACCTATTTGATTGGGCTCGAAAAAATGACCTGCCGGAAGTGCACTTGACCGTCTACCCAGACAACGAGCCCGCCATAAGAGCTTATATTAAAACAGGTTTTAAGCCGTATCTAACGGAGATGCGGCTCAATTTAGACGAGCCTTCCTAGCCAATTTCACTCTCTACAGGCATACTAAGTCATCCAAAGTGTGGAAGAGTAGAGTATGGCATTGCGAAGCATCATCGCGAATTGGGCCCTGACCGGCGGGGTC